>DASTMZ010000097.1:0-24981 GCA_035713725.1 Micromonosporaceae bacterium | reverse complement strand
CGCGCGGTAAGGCTCGGCATGGCAGGGCTCGGCTAGGCCCGGCTAGGCCCGGCGTGGCGTGGCAAGGCAGGGAGCAATATGGAACCGATGTTCGAATGGCCCGCCGGGGCGGTTAAGCCGCCCCGGCGTAAGCCGAAGCATTCGCGTACCGCCTACAGTGGACGCCAGCGCTGCGATCAGTGCGTCTTGGACGCCCATGCGGCCTGGCGCGACGGCGCGACGCCGTTCACCGGTTTAAACGTCGGCCGTTGGCGCTGGACGGAAGGCGACGTAACGATGATCTTGTGCAATCATCATGACCAGGAGGCTGAGCTGCGTGTGGCGAATCCCTTGGGTCATGATGTGGCTGACGATCGTCGGGATAGTAGTGCTCGCAGCCGCGGTGCCTGACGCCCGTGTGCTCGCACAGTATTTGCTCCTAGTGTGGAGCGTCACAGTTACGGCATGGCTGGGAATACCAGCGCTCGCCGCATGGTTGAGGCGAGAATAGAACGGCGCCGCGCGAGCGGCGCAGCAGTCCAGTCCGGAGGCCGCTCCAACTACCTCTCGGGGCGATGTGACCAGGCGGGGACTGCGCTGAGGGCCGGAGCTTCACAGCTCCGGCCCTCAATTTATTTCTCGGATGGCACTCGGACGATCGAATCTGGTTTGTCGAGCTTCGGGTCCCGGCGCACCGTATGGAACCCAAGCTCTCGGGTGTAGTTGATCACTCTGTTGGTTTCTTTTAAGTGACGCTCAAGATCGGCAATGCGTGGCCGCGCATCCGCGGGGATCGGCAGTCCGTGCTTGAGCCTGTTGCGGTGTCTTAGTAGCCGCGCCATCGGGTCCATCTGGTGACCTTGGCTCATGTCCAAGATCCACGGAATCGTGTTGTCCGCGCGGTGACTGATCCGCTCAGGAGCTTTCTTGCGTATTGGCGGGTTAGCCTTCAGCCGGTGGTACCTGATCGTTGGCGCCGTGGTGTCGTACATCTCCGCGATCTCGCGATCGGTCTTACGCTTGTTAACAACAAGATCTCGCAGTGTCTCTTGATCGAGGGTCTTGGATAGTTCCCAAGCTCTCATCGTAGCCTCCCTCATCCGAGGTTGACCACGATACTCATTAACAGAGATAACTACAAGACAAGGCTGCTCCTGTTAAGAGTGAATCGTAATTCCGGGCGGCATCGTCGCAGGTCAGGACGCAAGAAGCGTTTAGTATCCGAAACAATCTCGCAACTCACAGTGCTCACGTGATCGCGCCCGGTAGCCTGGATCGGGCTGGCCGAGTTAGTGCCGGGTACGTACCGGTACGTAAAGGAGCTCTGATACTGCCCCAGTGCCACTGCAAGCAGTTATCGCCGACGTAAGAGACGCGGTACGCGACGAGAACACGGTGGTGGCGGCAAGCAAGGCTTGTCTAGACGCAGTCGCGAGGCACAGCGACGCGATGTGCGCCGTCCTGCTGCCAGTGCACGATCATCTCCGGTGCGTCGCGGCAACCGGCGCCTGGCACATCTTCTCCGGCGCCGCCTTCGGGCGCGGCGTCGCTGGTCACGTGTACGCAACGGGCGAACCGGCGATCATTACGAACGTCGATCGCGTCGACGACTACATCCCCCTAGGTCCGCGCTCGGCGGCCGAGGTCTGCGTGCCGCTCACCGACCCGAACGGCGCCGTGATCGGCTCGTTCAACTGCGAGTGGAAGCACGATGTCGATCTCGACGAGGCGTGGAAGATCGTCGAAGAGATCGCGCGACTGCTTGGCGAGCGGATCAGCGAGCTCGGTGGTCCGCCACCGGAATCACGCAGCGAGCGTCTGCTGCGCTTCGCGCTCGCACTGACCAGCGCGAGATCCGACGCGGACCTGCTCGAACAGTCGCTGGACGCGGCTCGACAGGTGTCCGGCCTCGCCACCCAGGTGATCGTGTTGCGCAACGGCGATCACCTCGACATACACATCGACGGCGCCGATCCGACTCCGCTCGGACTGCGCATCGGTGCACTCGACCCGGCCGAGTTCGAGGCGTTCATCATGCGTGCCGAGCGATTCGGCGCGTCGTACACGTACGGCGACCCGGCGACCGTGGACGCGTCCGGCTTCGAGGTGTTGACCGAGCTTGGTGTGCGTACGTTGATCGCGGTGCCGGTCGGCGTCAAGCGCAACCGTGCCCACATCGGCGGCGTACTCCTGTCCGCGGACGAGCGCGTCGAATATCCGGACGCCGAGATCAGCAACCTGTTGTCGCTGTTGGCCGCGCAGGCGTGGAGCAGCCTCGAGCGGCTGCGGACGCTGTCGCACCTGCGTGAACTCGCCACCTCCGATCCGCTGACCGGTCTGCGGCACCAGGGTCCGTTCGGCGAGCGGCTGGCCAACTCCCGTCCGGGCCGCACCGCCATGCTCGCCATCGACATTGACGGGTTTAAGGCGATCAACGACACATACGGTCATCAAGCGGGCGACGCCGCGCTGGTCGACCTGGCGCAGGCATTGTCGTCCGCGCTTCGTACCGGTGATGAGCTGTTCCGCGTCGGCGGCGACGAGTTCGCCGTCGTCGTCGACGTCCAGCGTCCCGAAGAGGCGATGGGCGTCGCAGAACGGCTCGTCTCGGCGGCGCGCCGGATCGGCCAGTCGATCAGCGTCGGTGTGGCGCTACAGGAGAGCACCGAGACACCGGGGCAGACGTTCCGGCGCGCCGACTCCGCGCTCTATGACGCGAAGCGGGGCGGTCGCGACGGCGTACGGATGGCCGCGTAACCACATCTTGGTCACGACACGGCCGCCGCGGCGCAGATGCCGCGGCGGCCGAGTGTCGCCGGCGCCGGCCGAAACCGGTGCGCGATGCCCTAGTGCTCGTTCGCGAGGAAACGGATGCCGATCGGCGTGCCGAGACCCGTCGTGTTGTCGAAGCCCTTGATCGCGACGAGCGACGAGTCCTGGCCGAGTACGGCGACGAAGCTGCCAGTCTCACTAGCAAAGGCAATCGGCGTCGCCGGGTTGACGACGTCGGTGAAGGTGCCCGCCGGCAGCGAGTAGAGCAGCGGGTTCGCGAACCCGATCTGCACGTGCCGGCCCTGGCTCGCCAGCGCCTGGAAGCCCGCGAACAGTGGCGTCGACAGGCTCGTACCGCCGATCACGAACTCGGTGAAGGTAGGAACGTTGTTGTTGTTCGGGTCCGGCTCAGTGAGCGCGACTTCGTAGCCAGTCTCCGGATCCGCGTCGAGCGCGACGTCCGGCGTGACCCGCCAAAGCTTGCCGCCCTTCAGCGCGAACTGGTTGGGTACCTTGCCCTTCTGGTACGTCGGTTGCGACGTAGTGGAGTTGACGAGCTTCAGCGTGCTCGTGCCGCCGCCAGTGCCGAACACGAACTCACCCGGAAGCGGCTCCGAGAGGCTCGCCGGCGTGGTGCTGAAGTCCACCGGGTCGACGGTGTCGCCCCACGACGTCTGGAAAAGGGTCGCGCCCGCCTGGGTTACCGCGAGGCTCGTGCCTCCCACGGCGGTGACCAGCGGATCGCTCGACGGGTAGTCCACCACCGGGCTCGCGAAGCCGTCGATGGTGTCGTCGCCGTCGTCGCCCGCCGAGAAGTAGAAGCCGATGCCCTCGGCCTGTGCCTGGACGAAGAACGAGTGCTCGAGCAACAGTTCCGGATCATTGGCCGCCGGCTCACCAGCGCTTCCCCACGAGTTGCTCACGATGTCCGCGGAGTGTGTCTGCACGATGAAGTTGACCGCGTTGTCCAGGCCGTCCGCGCAATCGTTGCCGCCGACGTAGTGGATCGTTGCGCCCGGCGCCATGCCGTGCACCGCCTCGACGTCGAGCGCCTCCTCCTCGTTCCACCCGACCTCGCCGCCACATTCATCCTGCAGGTCGAACGTCGACGGGTCGGCGGTGCCGACCTCCGTGTACTGACCCGGCTTCATGGTCGGCACGCCGTGCTCGGTCGACCACTGGTTGACGTCGGAGAGCATGGTCGGCTGCGCGTACGCGTCGGTGATCGCCACCGTGATGCCCCGACCGGTGTCACCGGCCGCGATCGCGCCGGAGATGCCGTACGCCTTGCGGATCGCCTGCGGGCCGTACCCACACGGTGTGGTGGGCAGCGACGTCTTCCCGAACGTGCTCGGCACCTTTTGCGTGTGCTGGGCCCAAAACGTCGAGCAGGGCTGTGGTGACGGTGGCGTCGCATCCGGTTGGTTCGCGGGCGCTTTCGGCACACTGGCAACCGTCTGTGCGGCGGACTTGGCCATCTGCCGCTTGTGAATCGTCGAGATCGTGTCGAGGCCGGTGACGCCGGCGATCAACGGTGCGATCGACGCCGGTACGGTCATCGTCGACGACGGTGCGAGCGACGACTGCCCGCGGTACGAGTAGGACCCGACCGACGTGCCAAACGCCTTACCGACCTGGGCGATGGTGCCGCTCGCCGTCACCCATCGGTTGCCGAGCGCCGTGCTCGTCACCTTCAGGCCCTGCCCGGCGAGATACCTCTTGACCATGCCGACTTGTGTGGACGTCGGCGCGAACTGCGCGTTGAACTGCGCGGGCGTGAGGTAGTGGCCGTAGGACGCATTCGCCGGATCGGAGACGGCAGCGCCAACGCTCTGCGCTCTCGCCACGTCTCGAAGCGGCAGGATCACGTTGACCGAGACCCTCTTGTTGGCGGCCGGTTGACCGACATGCTTCGCGGACGTGACCCATGCCGGCTTCGTGCCGGCGATGGCGACGCGAGGTGTAGCGGCGAAGCTCAGGCTGCCGGTGACCGCGACCGCGACCACACCGACACCGAGCGCCGCGACCGTCTTGTAGCTGCGACGTGGCCGCATTGGACTCCTTGCCGTTCCGGGGAGACTGCTGCATTCGGGGGAACCGTGTTCCGGGTGACCGCAGTCGACCCTCCCGTACGCGCACGGGGAAGCGCACGCGTCACGGGAAGGTCGAAGTGTTGCCGAGCCATCACATCCGTAATCGCGATGGCCTGTCAAGGCCGCTCGCCGTAGCAGCACGTCAGGCGGCCGCGTCGCGAACCGCGCGCGGCGACCTTCCTGTCGCGCTCAGCTCTTGACGAGCTCCATGGCGACCAGTTCGGCGATTTGTGCGGTGTTCAACGCGGCACCCTTGCGAAGGTTGTCGCCGGTCACGAAGAGGTCCAGTGCGCGCGGATCGTCGATCGAACGACGGATTCGACCGACCCAACTCGGGTCGGTGCCAACCGCGTCGATCGGCATCGGGAACTCGCCGGCGGCCGGATCGTCGACGAGGATCACGCCGGGCGCGTGGCGCAGCGCCTCTCGGGCGCCCTCGGCGTCGACCTCCGAACCGAACACCGCGTGTACGGCAACCGAGTGCCCGGTCACGACGGGCACGCGTACGCACGTCGCGGATACCTTCAGATCGGGCAGCCCGAGAATCTTGCGCGACTCGTTGCGCACCTTCATCTCCTCGGACGACCAGCCGCCGTCCCGCAGCGATCCCGCCCACGGCACCACATTCAGCGCCAGCGGTGCCGGGAACGGCCCGAGGTCGTCGCCGATCGCTTGCCGTACGTTGCCGGACCGCGCGCCGAGGCTGTGATCGCCGGCCACCTTGTCGATCTGGTTCACCAACGTGTCGATGCCGATCTTCCCGGCGCCGGACACGGCTTGGTAGGACGCCAGCACGAGTTCGCGCAGCCCGTACTCACGGTGCAGCGGTGCGACCGCGACGATCATCGCGAGCGTCGTGCAGTTCGGATTGGCGATGATGCCCTTCGGCCGGTTGCGGAGCTGCTCCGGGTTGATCTCCGGCACCACGAGCGGCACGTCCGGGTCCATTCGAAACGCTCCGGAGTTGTCGACCGCCACGACGCCGCGCGACACCGCGATCGGCGCCCACTCGGCAGAGACCTCGTCGGGCACGTCGAACATCGCCACATCGACACCGTCGAACGCCTCGGGTGCGAGGACTTGCACCGTCAGCTCCTCGCCGCGTACCACGATCGTCTTTCCGGCCGAGCGCGGCGACGCAACGAGACGGATCTCGCCCCAGAGGTTCTTGCGCGAGCTCAGCAGCTCGCACATCACCGTGCCGACCGCGCCGGTCGCGCCGACGACCGCCAGTGTTGGCAGTTCAGACATGCTCCGTACCTCCCCTTGCGCCGCATCCACGGCGTGCGGCGTGAAGCGCGCGGCCGATGACCACCGCGGCGATGTCGCGTCAGCGGCCGGTGCCGCCGTAGACGATGGCGTCTTCGTCGGCACCGAGCCCAAATGCAGCATGTACGGCGCGGACCGCGGCGTCCAGGTCACTGTCCCGGCAAACCACCGAGACCCGGATCTCGGACGTCGAAATCATCTCGATGTTGACGCCCGCCTCGGCGAGCGCACCGAAGAACTTCGCGGCGACGCCCGGGTGCGATCGCATGCCCGCACCGACCAGCGACACCTTGCCGATGTGGTCGTCGAAGAGCAGCGCGCGGAAGCCGATCTTGTCCTGCATCTTGCTGAGCGCTGCCATCGCGGCGGGGCCATCGCTGATCGGCAGCGTGAACGAGATGTCGGCGCGGCCGGTGCCCTCCGTCGAGATGTTCTGCACGATCATGTCGAGATTCGTTTCGGCGGAGGCAACTGTCTCGAACAGCAGAGCGGCCTCGCCGGGCTCGTCCGGGACGCCAACCACGGTGATCTTTGCCTCGCTGCGGTCGTGCGCCACGCCGGTGATGAGTGCTTGCTCCACGGGAAGATCCTCCATCGAGCCGGTGACGACGGTTCCCGGCTTCTGCGAATACGACGAACGGACGTGAATGGGCAGGTTGAACCGCCGCGCATATTCGACGCAGCGCAGCATGAGCACCTTCGCGCCACTCGCGGCAAGCTCGAGCATCTCCTCGTACGTGATCTGCTCGATGCGACGGGCGTTGGGCACGATGCGAGGGTCGGCGGTGAAGACGCCGTCCACATCCGTGTAGATCTCACAGATCTCCGCGTTGAGCGCCGCGGCGACCGCGACCGCGGTGGTGTCCGAGGCGCCGCGGCCCAGCGTGGTGATGTCCTTGGTGTCCTGGGCGACGCCCTGGAAACCGGCCACGATCACAATCGAGCCCTCGTCGAGCGCGGAACGCAGCCGGCCGGGCGTGACGTCGATGATGCGCGCATTGCCGTGCGTCGAGGTGGTGATCACGCCGGCCTGCGACCCGGTGTACGAGCGCGCTTCGTACCCGAGGTTATGGATGGCCATCGCGAGCAACGCCATCGAGATGCGCTCGCCCGCGGTCAGCAGCATGTCGAGCTCTCGACCCGGCGGCACCGGACTGATCTGGTGCGCCAGGTCGCGCAGCTCGTCGGTGGTGTCGCCCATCGCCGAGACGACCACGACCACGTCGTGACCGGCCTTGCGAGTGCCAACGATGCGTTCGGCGACGCGCTTGATGCGCTCCGCGGTGGCGACCGACGAGCCTCCGTACTTTTGCACGACCACCGCCACGGGCGAGCCTCCTGGTGGGTACGCGAAGTGCCGGCAGCGATGCCGTACCAAAACCGACAACTAGCGTACCGGTGCAGCTCATCCGGCCGGAGCGTCGATCCCACGATCCGGCCGAACGCTGGCTGACAATGGCGTGGTGCCGACGGACACTGCGCTGCCGAGATTCGTCGCCGCGGTGACGGCGGTCACAGTCGCCTTGGTACTGGCGGCCTGCACATCCGGTGGCCCGCCGGTGGTCGGCAACCCCACGTCGACAGCGGTGGTGCCAACCACGCCCGTGGATCCGGCCGGTCAGCTCGCGGGTCTCGCCGCAGCGGCGCATGACCGCTGGTACGTCGCCGCCTACACGATAAGCGGGCCGGGCAATCGGACGCTGCTTGCCTCGCTCGCGACCGACGGCACATGGCAAGTGGACGTCGACAACGGCACTCTGTCGAGCGAGGCGGACATCGCAATCGTCGGGATCGCGACTGGGACGTACCAATGCGTGTTGGGCGGCGCGGCCAATGCGCTCGTCGGTGCTGGTGCCGGAACTGGTTCGGCCGCCGGCACCGGTTCGGAGACCGAGACCGGGCCGCCGGCTGCCGCGGCGTCCGGATCGCCGTCGCCCGGGACGTCGCCGACGTCCAGCCCATCACCGCCGCGCGTGCGTGCGCCGTCGTGTGTGAAGGTGGCCCAGGCTGGCGGTCGGGTGCCGGCCCGCTACGACCCCGTCTTCGAGCACATCTTCACCGACTGGCCCGGCGTCATGCTGGACCGCAACGCTCCGATCTCGGTATCGGTCGTGCCCACGCTGCCGCACGCGTCCGGAGCGTGCTACTCCGTCGAGCCGAGCGCGGTGTCGCTCGCGCCCGTGATGGGCGCCGGGATCTTCTGTTTCGCACCGGACGGTACGCTCACCGCCGCCAAGATCAACGAGGGAACGGTCGTAATCGCCGGTCCCGCCGTCGCACCCGCGCCGACGATCACACTGCCGGCGCCGGTGACCGACGGTCCGGCGGTACCGGTCAGCGCACCTTGATCTGGCGAGTCTGCGCCCGCGCGGACCGCGCGATCGGCGGCACCTGTGATCGGCGCGACCGATCTCGCATGGCGGGAGAACTGGTCAAATCGCCGGGCGATCACGTAGCGTAGGCGTGTCATGTGGCAGGCGCTGCTTCTTCGCCGCCGCGACGGGGCCCATCCTGGGCAGCACCCCGTCGCGGTGTTTGCGCTGGCTGCCTGAGTTCGCGTCGTCCCGCTGACCGCGGACGCGGTTCGCCGGACATTGGCGCCCGATCCGGTACGACTCGATCCGGTACGACAAAGTCGTCGCCCATCCGGGATCCGCCATCACGCAATCCGAGCCACATGACCGCGCCGCATCGTGAGCAGGTAATCATGACTGTCGACACCCGAAGTGCTGCCCAGACAACTGCTGCCCAGACAACTGCTACCCAGACAACTGCCGCCCAGACCGATCCCATCGCCCGTCAGGGTGCGAGCCGCATGCCCGTTCAGCGCTACCGGCCGTACCTCGACACCTTTACCGTCGATCTGCCGGACCGGCGGTGGCCGTCCCGTCGCATCGAGCGCACGCCCCGCTGGGGTGCGGTCGACCTCCGCGACGGCAACCAGGCTCTCATCGATCCGATGTCGCCCGAGCGCAAGCGGCGCATGTTCGCGCTGCTGGTACGCATGGGATACAAGGAGATCGAGGTCGGCTTCCCGTCGGCGAGCCAGGCCGACTTCGACTTCATCCGGCAACTGATCGAGCAGGATCTCATCCCCGAAGACGTCACGATCCAGGTGCTCACGCAGTGTCGCGAGCACCTGATCGAGCGGACCTATGAGTCGCTGCGCGGCGCGCGGCGCGCAATCGTGCACTTCTACAACTCGACGTCTACCTTGCAGCGCCGCGTTGTGTTCGGCCTCGACCGCGACGGCATCACCGACATCGCGACCCAGGGTGCTCGGCTGTGCATGAAGTACGCCGAGATGATCACGCCGGACACCGAGATCTTCTACGAGTACTCACCGGAGAGCTACACGGGCACCGAACTCGACTACGCGCTCGAGGTCTGCTCGAAGGTGATCGACGTGATCGATCCGACGCCGGACCGGCCACTGATCATCAATCTGCCGGCGACCGTGGAGATGGCGACCCCGAACGTGTACGCCGACTCGATCGAGTGGATGCATCGCAACCTGCCGCGGCGCGAGTCGATCGTGCTGAGCCTGCATCCACACAACGACCGCGGCACCGGTGTCGCGGCCGCCGAGTTGGGGGTACTCGCCGGTGCGGATCGGGTGGAAGGCTGCTTGTTCGGCAACGGCGAGCGCACCGGCAACGTCGACCTCGTCACGCTCGGTCTGAACCTGTTCAGCCAGGGCATCGACCCGCAGATCGACTTCTCCAACATCGACGAGGTCCGCCGCACCGTCGAATACTGCAACCAGCTGCCGGTGCATGAGCGTCACCCGTACGCGGGTGACCTGGTGTTCACGGCCTTCTCCGGATCGCACCAGGACGCCATCAACAAGGGCTTCGACGCGTTGCATGCGGACGCCGCCCACGCGGGCGTGGCCGTCGACGACTTCACGTGGGAGGTGCCCTACCTGCCGGTCGACCCGAAGGATCTCGGCCGCAGCTACGAGGCGGTCATCCGGGTCAACTCGCAGTCCGGCAAGGGCGGCGTCGCCTACATCATGAAGACGGAGCACTCGCTGGACTTGCCGCGACGCCTGCAGATCGAGTTTTCCGGCGTGGTGCAGCGCTACACCGACGGCGAGGGCGGCGAAGTCGATCCGGCGACGATGTGGGACATCTTCGCCCGTGAATACCTGGTCGACCATCAGGCATCGCCGCGCGTGGCGATCGAGTCGTATGCGACAGCCAGCGTCGAGGGCAAGGTCGAGATCACTGCCACGGGTACGGTGGACGGCCGGCCGACGACGTTGACCGGCATCGGCAACGGCCCGATCGACGCACTCGGGCACGCCCTGTCCGACGTGTTCGGGTCGGTCCGGGTGCTGGACTACGCGGAGCACGCGCTGTCCGCCGGCGGCGACGCGCAGGCGGCCGCGTACGTGGAGGTTGACGTCGACGGCGACGTGCGCTGGGGCGTCGGCGTCGATCAGAACATCGTTACGGCGTCGATACGCGCGGTTGCGAGTGCGGTGAACCGCCGCTAGCTGACGCGTGTGGCGATCTCATGATCCACTGTGTTGGGCGATTCGGGTCGCTATCCCGCCGAAATCGTCCAACACAGCGGATCACGACACGGCTGCTGTCGGTCGCTTGACCCGCATGTCCTCGTTGTCGGCCACTGGGTAGTGACACGCGACGGTATGCGCGCTGGCGTACGTCGCGAGCGGCGGCTCCACGTTTATGCACTTCTCGCGATCAGAATCGGTGAGTTCGTTCGCGAACTTTGGGCACCGTGTGCGGAAGCGGCAGCCGGACGGCGGATCGACCGGGCTGGGTACATCGCCCTTGAGCAACACGCGTTCGCGCTGCGCCTTGTCCCGCCGGTCGGGGTCCGGCACGGGTACGGCGGACATGAGCGCGATCGTGTACGGGTGCCGAGGGTGGCGGTACATGTCGTCGCGTGGTGCGACCTCGATGATTTTGCCGAGGTACATGACGGCGACGCGGTCGCTGATGTGGCGTACCACCGAAAGGTCGTGCGCGATGAACAGGTACGTGAGGTCGAGCTCGCCCTGCAGGTCGTCGAGCAGGTTGACGATCTGCGCCTGAATGGACACGTCGAGCGCGGACACCGGCTCGTCCAACACGATCATCTTGGGCCGCAGCGCGAGCGCCCGCGCGATGCCGATGCGCTGGCGCTGACCGCCGGAGAACTCGTGCGGATAGCGGTTGTAGTGCTCCGGGTTCAGGCCCACGAGCTCGAGCAACTCCTGCACCGCGTGCTTGCGGCCGTGCGGGGTGGGTACGTGCTGGATGTCGAACGGCGCGCCGACGATCGAGCCGACCGTGTGGCGTGGGTTCAGCGACGAGTACGGATCCTGGAAGACCAACTGGATGTCGCGTCGGACCGGACGGATCCGTGACATCGACAGGTGCGTGATATCGCGGCCGTCGAACACCACCGTCCCGCCGGTCGGCTCCAGCATCCGGGTCACGAGCCGGCCGGTCGTCGACTTACCACACCCGGACTCCCCCACGAGTCCGAGCGACTCGCCGATGCGGATCGAGAAGTCGATCCCGTCCACTGCCCGTACGGCACCGATCTTGCGACGCAGAAAGCCCTTGGTGATCGGGAAGTGCTTCTCGAGCCCGCTCACTTCGAGCAGGTTGTCGCTCCCGATGCCAGGGGGCACCGTCTGCGGTGCGATGGTCGTCGACACGGGGTCTCCTTCGGGGCGCCGGACCGGGTCGCCGGCTACAGCGCCGGGCTGATCTCGTTGGCGAAAATCTCTCGGCGGTCGGCGATCGGGATGTGACATGCCGCCGCATGGTCGACATCCCGGGCCAGCAACGGTTCCACGGTGGTGCACGGGATGCCGTCACGGCCAACTTGTGGGCAGCGCGGATGGAACGAGCACCCGCTGGGCAGCTGGATCAGGCTCGGCGGGGTGCCCTTGATGGGCACGAGCCGATCCCGTACGGCCTGGTCGAGCCGCGGCATCGAACCGAGCAGACCCCATGCGTAGGGGTGCTCCGGCCGGCGGAACAGGTCGACCGCCGTACCGTATTCCACGCACTTGCCGGCGTACATGACCAGGATGTCGTCGGCCAGTTCGGCAACCACGCCAAGGTCGTGAGTAATCATGATGATGGCGGACCCGAACTCGGCTTGGAGATCCCGGAGCAGGTCGAGGATCTGCGCCTGCACGGTGACGTCGAGCGCGGTCGTCGGCTCGTCGGCGATCAGCAGCTCCGGATTGCAGCACAGCGCCATCGCGATCATCGCGCGCTGCCGCATGCCGCCGCTGAACTGGTGCGGATAGTCGTCGACTCGCCGGTGCGGCTGCGGAATGCCGACGCGGCCCAGCATCGCGACCGCGACCTTGCGCGCCTCCGCCTTGCTCACCTGGTGATGCACCCGATACGCCTCGATGATCTGCGCGCCCACGGTGTAGTAGGGGTGCATCGACGTGAGCGGGTCCTGGAAGATCATGGCCATCTTCTGGCCACGCAGCCGACGTACCCGGTCGCCTGAGGCCGCGATCAGTTCCTCACCGTCCAGCCAGACCTCGCCAGACACGGTTGCCGATCGCGTCGCGCGATGCAGCCCGAGAATGCCAAGGCTCGTGACACTCTTGCCGGATCCGGACTCGCCGACGATGCCGAGCGTCTTACCGCGCTCCAGCTGGAACGACACGCCGTCGACGGCCCTGACCAGACCGTCGTCGGTGTTGAAGTGGATGCGCAGATCGCGAACGTCCAAGAACGACGTGGACGGCGGAGGCCCGCCGAGCGAGATCGGCGCCGCGGCGGTCCGTTGGGCCTGCGGGAGCGTCGCCTGGGCGGCGGCTGAATCGCTGCCGGGACGCGGAGCGTCGATCGTCATCCGAGCCTCACCCGCGGATCCACGACCGTGTAGAGCAGGTCGACGATCAGGTTCGCGACCACGATGAAGAATGCCGCGAACATGGTCACGCCCAGGATCACCGGCAGGTCGCTCGCGGTGATCGCGTTATACGCCTCCTGGCCGAGCCCCGGCAGGTTGAACACATGCTCGGTCAGCAACGCGCCGCCGAGCAGGCCGCCGAGGTCCAGACCGAAGACGGTCAGGATCGGGGTGGCTACCGCCCGCATCGCGTGCTTGCCGACGACCGTTCGTTCCGGCAATCCCTTGGACCGCGCCGTTCGTATGTAGTCCTCGTTCATCGTCTCCAGCATCACCGCCCGCGTCAGACGGGCATAGGTCGCGGCGAACAAGAACGCGAGCGTCACCCATGGCAGGATCAAATTCTCGAACCATCCCCACGGGCTCACCGTGATCGGTGTCCACGTGGGGTCCGGTAACCAGTGCAACGAGTAGGTGAATAGCAGCACCGATACCGTTCCGGTGAAGTACACCGGCAGGGATACCCCGGTCAGCGCGGTGACCATCACGGATCTGTCCACCACGGTGCCCCGGCGTAATGCCGAGATCACACCGGTGGCGACGCCGCCGATCAACCACAGCACCGCGGCGCCGGCCGCCAGTGAACCGGTCACCGGCAGGTCACGCATCAACAGCGACCACACCTGCTGATCGGTCTTGAACGAGTAGCCGAAACACGGTGCCGGGCAGTGTGTCTTATCTGGTCCGTTGTTGTAGTCGCGACCGACAACGATGCCCGCCACGAACTTGCCGTACTGCTCGAACACGGGCTCGTCGAGGCCGTACTTCTTGCGTACGCCCTCGATGGCCTCGGGCGAGGTCACTTTGCCGATGTAGAGGAACGCCGGGTCGCTACCAGTGATCTTCGGAACCATGAAGAACACGCCGAACGTCACCAGCGTGGTCACCAGGAGCGTGATGACGACGCTGATGAGGCGCCTGACGATATATGCGAACACAACGATCGGCCTCCGGTCGCAGGCCCCCGGCCGAGGCCGGGGACCTGCGATTATCGGTTAGGTGGCCTCACCGCCGCTGGGCGACTAGACCAATTGGTTGGGGGTTGCTTACTTGCCGCCGCCCGCGATGCCCAGTGCCTGGAAGTCGACCATTCCAAAGGCATTGCTGACGAACACGTTCGTCAGTCGCGGGTTCCGGTAGTTGAGCGCTTGGTCCATCGTGACGGGAATGTAAAGCGCCAGGTCCATCACGCGGTGGTTGATCTCCGTGTAGATCGAAGCCGCCTTCGTCGGGTCGGTCTCCTGAGCCGCCTTCGCGAAGTCGCCGTTGATCGTCGGGTCGTTGACCTCGGAGAAGTTGTTGTTGCCGGTCGGCAGGATCACGCTGCCGTCGACGAGCGGCTGAAGGAAGCCATAGCCGGACTGCCAGTCGGCACCCCAGCCGGCCACGATCAGGCCATAGCCGTTCTTGTGCACGTTCGCCGGTGAACCGACGACGGACGAGATCAGCTTGCCGTCGTACTGGTACAGGTTGACCTTGATGCCCACCTTGGCGAGCGACGCTTGCAGCGCCTCTGCGGTGGCAACTTCCTGCGGCTTGTTGTTGCGGACCGCAATCGTGGTCGAGAAGCCACCCGGGTGGCCGCACGCGGCGAGTGCCGCCTTGGCCTTGTCCGGCTGTGGCGCTCCCTGAGCGGTGCCGTACGGGTCGTAGTCCTTCTCGTATCCGGCGATGTTGCTCGGCAACATGCTCGTGGCGATCGCGCCGGCCGTCGGGCCACCGCGCGCCGTCTGCATCGCCGTGTAGTCCGCCGCGTAGATGACGGCCTTGCGGCAGTTCACGTTGTCGAGCGGAGCCACCTTGGTCGACATCGCGATGTACCGGATGAAGCCGGTCACCGGGTCGTCCGTGTTGGCCTTCAGCGCCGGGTTCTGCAGGATCTTGATCCGCGCGGTGTTCTGCACGCCAACCTGACCGATGTCGAGGTCGGCCGTGCCGGCGAGCAGACGCGAGTCGAGGTCGTCAGCGTTCGACGTGATGGTCACGTCGATCTCGTTCGGCAGCGCCTTGCGGATCGGGTCGCTCGACGCGTCCCAGTACTTGTTGCGCGTAAAGATGACCTTGTGGTTCGGGTCGTACTGGGAGATGACGTACGGGCCCGACGACGACGGCTTCAGTCCGTAGTTCTTACCGGTGTCCTTGTCCTGCGGCACCGGGCCGGCACCTGGCATCGCGAGCAAATAGGGGAAGTCCGCGAATGGCTGCGCCAGGTGGAAGATGATCGTGGTGTCGTCGGGGGTCTCGACCGACTTGAGGCCGAGCTTGTCAGGGCTCGTGTCCTTATACGGTCCGGGGTAGTTCTGGCCCTGGTCGAGCTGGCTGATCAGGTAGACCGGTCCGCCCGGAATGACGTCCTGCGCGAAGATGCGCTCGATGCCGTACTTCACGGACTTCGACGTGATCGCTTCGCCGTCGTCGAACTTCAGTCCGCTGCGCATCTTGAACGTGTAGGTCTTGCCACCGTCGGAGATGGTTGGCATCGCCGTGGCGAGGTCTGGCACCAACTGCGTGCCCGCCGGGCCAGGAGTGGCCGGGTAGCTGACGAGTGTGCGCGTGTAGAGCTGGTTCATGTTCCAGCCGAACGCGTAATACGTCACCGCCGGGTCCCAGCTGTCGGCGTCCTGAGACGACCACAACTGGAGCGTGCCGCCCTTGACGTCGGACGGGTTGACGATCTTCCCGAGCGCCGCGTTAAACCCAGCACTCTTCGGCGTGCTAGTGCTACCCGGTGACTTGCTGGTGCCGCATGCAGCGACCAACCCCAAGACAGCGACGATCGCGGTACCCACGATCGCCCTTCGTTTGTGTAACACCTTCTCCTCCTTCACGTGCGGTCCGAGCGAACGGACCGCGTTGGGTATCGGGCGCAAGGGATATCGATGATCAGCGGGACTTGGGATCGAGAGCGTCCCGTAGGCCGTCGCCGAAGAGGTTGAACGCGAGCACGCAAATGAAGATGGTGGCGCCAGGGATGATCATGTACATCGGGTCGAACTGGTAGAACTGGAGCGAGTCGTTGAACATCTGACCCCAGGACGCCGTTGGCGGTTGCACACCGACGCTGAGGAAGTCGAGCGCCGCCTCGGTCAGGATGTTGGTCGGGATGACGAGCGTGGCGTAAACCAGAATCGGTGCCACCAGGTTCGGCAACAGTTCCTTGAAGACCACGCGGAAGCTGGTCGCGCCGAGGCTGCGGCTGGCATCGATGAACTCGCGTTCGCGCAATGAGAGCGTTTGACCGCGAATGATGCGGCCGATGTACGGCCAGCCGAAGAAACCGATGACCATGATCAGTACGGCCATCCGCTCGACCGTGCCGGTGAGGAAGAACAACTTGTTCGGCACTACGGAGACGAGCGCGATCGTGAACAGCAGTTGCGGGAAGGCGAGTAGCAGGTCCATGAGGCGGCTGATCGCGGCGTCGATGATGCCGCCGAAGTAGCCGGCGACGACGCCAAGGACTCCGCCGATGACGACGGACACCACTGAGGCGAGGAATGCCACGGTCAGCGACACTCGCGCGCCGTACACGATGCGACTGAACAGATCCCGGCCGCTGACCGGCACCACGCCGAGCAGATGATCGCCGCTGATGCCGCCGAGCGAACCCTTCGGCAAGCCGCCAAGGTTCGGATCGATCAGGTCATTGTTGTAGTCGTTGGGCGGGTGGCCGAGCACCTTCACGATGAGCGGCGCGAAGATCGCGACGAACACCAGGAACAGCACGACCGCGCCGCCGGCCATCGCCACGCGGTCGCGCTTCAGTCGAGTCCACGCGATGCGGCCAAGTGAACGGCCCTCGATGCGGGCTGAACCCGCGCCACTGAGCACGGCCTCCGGATCACCGATCGGCGACGTGGGCGACACCACGTCTGGCCCGACTGTCATGAGGCCTCGCCTTCCGTACCGGTCGACCGAGGTGCGTGTGACAGCCCACTACGTACAAGCGCGCGACACTGACACGGCCCGGGTTAGTTAAACGCACCTTTGTCGGGTCTGTGCGCTGAGTCAAGACCCGCTGGGCACCGTAATCAAAGGAAGCCCGCGTCGTGATGGAGGCGCAATCTATCGTGCCCGGATCGACCGAGGTCGCAACCTTTGGCTAGAGTGCGCGTCGCCCCTCGAACGCCCGCCCGAGCGTGATTTCGTCGGCGTATTCGAGATCGCCGCCGACCGGGAGCCCGCTCGCGAGCCGCGTGACGGCGATGCCCATTGGTTTGACCAACAGCGCGAGATATGTCGCGGTGGCCTCGCCCTCGGTGTTCGGGTCGGTGGCCAGGATGAGTTCGGTGACCTCGCCGCCGGCGAGTCGCGCCATGAGTTCGCGGATGCGCAGGTTGTCCGGACCGATGCCCTCAAGCGGGTTGATCGCTCCGCCGAGCACGTGGTAGCGACCGCGAAACTCGCCGGTGCGCTCGACGGCGACCACGTCCTTGGGCTCCTCGACGACGCACAACACGTCGCCGATGCGGCGCGGGTCACGGCAGATCCGGCACTGCTCCTGCTCGGCGACGTTGAAACACGTCGCGCAGAACCGCACCTGATCCTTCACGCGGGTGAGCACGCTCGCGAGCCGCTTCACGTCGACGGCGTCCGCGGACAGCAGGTAGAACGCGATCCGCTGTGCGCCTTTCGGGCCGATGCCGGGCAGCCGGCCGAGTTCGTCGATCAGATCCTGGAGGGCACCTTCGTACACGTCAGAAGCCGGGCAGGCCCATGCCGCCGAGGCCGCCGGCCAGCGGGCCGAGCTTCTCCTCGGTGAGCGCGCGTGCTGCGTCGTTCGCCTCGCGGAACGCGAGCATCACGAGATCCTCGAGCGTCTCGACGTCGTCCGGGTCGACGATCGATCGGTCGATCTTGAGGGCGAGCACCTCACCGCCGCCGTTCACGGTGACGGTCACGAGGCCGCCCCCTGCAGTACCGGTGACCTCCGCCTCGGCGAGCTCCTCCTGCGCGGCGATCATCTGCTGCTGCATCTGCTGCGCCTGCTTCATGATCTGCTGGATGTCTGGCTGTCCACCGGGCCCCACGACTGTCTCCACTCCGCTGGCAAGGGCGATCGACCTCTGCACACCCAGCGTATCGGGCCACCGAACCAGACGCGGGAGGCGGCACCTCCGGACGCCCGCGCGTCGCGAACCAAGATCCGGGGGTACGGGCTATGCCTGCGCGACTGACTCGGCCGAGGTCGCCACCGAGACGGGCGCGACAACGGTCACAGGTTCGGACGGCTGCGCAACATCCCCTGCCGACTCCGCGGCCGGAGTTTCCGCCGGCATCCGCATGGTTCGTACGCCAGGCGCCAGCAGTGCCAGCGCGGTGGGTACGACGACCGATGCCGCGACGACGAGCAGCGCATGGCGGGCACCGAGCCACGCGGCGAGCGGACCGGCGACGACGATGCCGATCGGCCCGAGCAACAGCGAGCCGAGCGCGTCGTAGGAACTCACTCGAGACAACGCCGCTTCGGGTACGGAGCGCTGCATCGACGTCTCCCACAACACCGCGAAGATGTCGATGCAAAGCCCGCCAATCAACGCGCCGGCCGCGACCACCAACACCGGCGCGCGCAGCCCGAGTAGCAATGGCGCAAGCGCCAGCGGGAACGTGAGCAGCACGCCGAACAGGATCGGTCGGCGTGGCCGGATGCGGATCGCGATGACGACGCCGAGCAACATGCCGATTGACTCGCCGCCGAGCACGATCGACCAGCTGGGCGCGCCGCCGAGTTCCTGCTTCGCCACGACCGGCCCGAGCACGCCGTAGAACGCCTCGAGACCACCGACAAGGATCGAGAACTGTGCGACCACCACCCACAGCCACTGTCGCGAGGTGAACTCACGCCATCCCTCGCGCAGGTCAGAGATGATGTTGCTGGCCTCGATCGTGCCGGTACGCGGCAGCCGGAGCCGGCCGAGCAGCAGCGCCGAGACGAGGAAACCGCCCGCGTTGACGAGCATCGCCGACCCCGCACCGACGAGCGCGACCATCGCGCCGGCGATCGCCACGCCAAGGATGCGTGAGCCGTTCTCGCCGAGCCGTAGGAACGCGTTCGCCGCCTGCAGTTGCCCTGGCGGCGAGACCTCCGGGATCACTCCGGTCATCGCCGGCCAGAACATGCCCGTTCCGACGCCGGCCGCCACGGCCCAGACCGCGAGCACGCCGATCGGCGCCCAGCCGCTGAGCAGCATCACGCCGATCGCGGCCCACGACACGGCGGAGAGTCCGTCGGACGCGTACATGACGCGGTAGCGCGGCAGCCGGTCGGCGACCACTCCCCCGATGAGCAACGTGGCGAGGATGGCCACTGACTCGGCGGCCAGCACGATGGAAAGCTCGGTCGGCGTGCCGTGTGGCAGGCCGAGGATGCCGAAGGCGAGCGCGACCGGACCAATGGATGCGCCCAGCACCGCGCTGGTCCGTGCCGCGAACAGGAGCACGAACCGCCGGTGATGGAAGACGGTCAGGTCACGGCGCACGGTAGGAAGTATCCGGCGATGCAGGTCAGCTGCGCACTCGACTTACGCCCGAGCGATCCGACGATCGCAGCCGCCTAGTCGATCTTTTCCGCGCCGAGGGTCTGCCGCAGGAGATCAATGGCTTGCTGCTCGCCGGTCTGGCGCGTGACCGTGGCATCCGAATCGTCATCGGGTTCGTCGCCCGGATGGAACCCGACATAGCCGTCGGCCGGCGCGGGGCCGTCGAACTCCGGATCGTAGGGGGGTTCGTCCTTTGTGCCCCCGGCCCACGGGTCGTCCGTCGACGAGCCGCGTCGTTGCGCCGGCCGCCGGGCCGGAGCCGCCGTGGCGCGGGTCTGCGTACCGCCACGTCGCGTGCCCGACGGCGCGCTGCGAGTCGCTGATGGAGCGCTGTCGTCGGTTGCCGCGTCACCCGCCGCATTGCCCGCCGAGTCGCCGCCGAGCCGTGCCGGCGTCGGCCAGTCGTCATCGCCGGATGTGGCACCCTCCGAAGGCGGCGTCGACGAACCCGCCCGCTGGCCTCGACCGGACCCGGACCGGCCGCGAGCGTTCGCTCGACCGGACTGGCTGGCGGGCGACGTCGTGGTGTCCGGGCGCGTCGACGCTGACTGCGCGCTACCCGCGGAAGTCGAGCCACCGGCCCGCGGACCGCGACCCGTCGGCTCGGAATCCGGCGCGCTCCCGGCCGGCACGTCATCCGGCGTACCGACTCGGACCGGCTCGATCCCGCCCGCCGGTCCGGTCACCTCGCATCGAACCTGCCAGGTGCCGCCAAGGACCTCGTGAACGGCGTCGAGCAGCACGTCCGGTGCGGCGGCCAGCGCCTGTGCGTGGAACTGGTGCTTGAACAGCAGGACGAGCGTGTCACCGTCGACGTCTCGTACGGTTGCCTCGCGTACCACGGCCGCGGCGCGCGGGCTCTTCCGCCGGACCATCGTCAGCACTTCGTCCCAGATCCGCCGAACGGCAGCGGCGTCGATGGCACCGGGCGCACTGGATCGCGCCACCGGAGCGCCGGTCGGTTCGGCTGGCTTGGCTGGCTTGGCGGGCTTGACCGGCGCATCGTCTGGCAGGGGTTCGACTTCGGCGGGCGGGGCGGTTGGGCGTACCCCCGGATCTGCGTGCGCGGATCCGGAAGCCGCCGGCGGCTCGGCGGTCAGCGTCAGCCGGCGCTCCATGCGCTCGAGACGGTGAAGCATCGCGCCGTCGGAGTCGTCGGCGCCGGGCAGCAACATCCGTGCGGTGATCAACTCGAGGACGAGGCGAGGCGCTGTCGTGCCACGCATGTCGGTGAGACCGGTGTGCGCGATGTCGGCCATCCGCGACAGCGTTGCCGGGCCAAAGCGGTCGGCCTGCGTCGTCATCCGATCGAGTTCGTCCTCGGCGGCACCGATTAGCCCCTTCGCGGCGGCGTCCGGCACCTGCTGCAGCACGATCAGGTCGCGGAGGCGTTCGAGCAGGTCACCCGCGAAGCGACGCGGATCGTGGCCGGCTTCGACGACGCGGTCGATGGTGGCGAACGCCGTCGCGCCGTCGGCCGCGGCGAGCGCGTCGCACATCTCGTCGATCAGCGCGACGTCGGTGACACCGAGCAGGGCGAGCGCACGGGCATACTTCACGCCGTCCGGCCCGGCGCCGGCGATGAGTTGGTCGAGAACCGACAACGCGTCGCGAACGGATCCGGCGCCGGCGCGGACCACGAGCGGGAACACCGCTGGCTCAACGGTGACGGCCTCGGCCGCGCACATCTGCTCCAGGTACGGACGCAGCACGCCCGGCGGAATCAGCCGGAACGGGTAGTGATGGGTCCGCGACTTGATCGTGCCGAGCACCTTCTCCGGCTCGGTGGTGGCGAACACGAACTTCACGAAGTCGGGTGGCTCCTCGACGAGTTTCAGCAGCGCGTTGAAGCCGGCCGACGACACCATGTGCGCCTCGTCGATCACGTACACCTTGAACCGGCTCGCTACCGGCGCGAAGAACGCCCGCTCCCGCAGGTCACGCGCGTCGTCGACGCCACCGTGGCTGGCCGCGTCGATCTCGATGACGTCGATCGAACCCGGGCCGTCCGGCGCCAAGGCGACGCAGGAGTCGCACTCGCCGCACGGATCCGGTGTCGGACCCTTCTCGCAATTCAGTGAGCGCGCGAGGATCCGCGCGCTGCTGGTCTTGCCGCAGCCGCGCGGACCGGAGAACAGGTATGCGTGATGCAGCCGACCGCTCCGCAGCGCCTGCCTCAGCGGCTCGGTGACATGGTCCTGCCCGATGATCTCGGCGAACGTGCGCGGCCGATATTTGCGGTAGAGCGCCAGCGCCATCGGTTCGCGTCCTTCCGCCGCTGTCTGTTTGTGTCTTCGGGTGTCTTGGTGTCTTCGGGGTTATGGCCGTGCTTTCCAGGGCCCGATAAGCCTCTCACGCGGAGCCGACATCGGACACCGCAAGCCTCGCGGTCCCAGTGAGGCGGACAACAGCCCATAAATCGGGCGAACGACGCCGGGCGCTTCCGTGCCGCCGCTTGCCGTCGTGACCTTGCGGCGACTTCGTTGGGTTTTCCGCCTCGGACCCAACAACTTCCCCGCAAGGTCACGACACGCGTTCGGTGAGACCCGGCCGGCGCATACAGAGAGGCCCCTCGTGCACCCGCCAGAGCCCGCTTATCCTTGCTGCCTTCCGGCCCTAGGGAGGTTCACGGGTTAACGCCGCACGAGGGGTTACGTCAATTTACCTGACGCGACCGGTGGGTCGTCCACCTCGGGTACGGATGATCATCAGCGAGCCCTGGGCACCGTGGCGCGTAATCCGCGGTTCGGTATCCTTCTCGGCGGAGGATTCGCCTAGAGGCCTAGGGCGCACGCTTGGAAAGCGTGTTGGGTTAACACCCTCACGAGTTCGAATCTCGTATCCTCCGCCACCTTATCTAGCAGCAGAGTCGCTCGGTCGGCCGGCACCCGGAGCGGCGCGGCGTTAGCGCGCCGGGCTGATCTGCCACCGGGTCCGCAGCGGCCGGTAGCCGCTGCGGTGCCAGAACGGGCCGGAAATCGGGTTCAGGGTGTTGTAGTGCAGGAGAGTCGCCGAGATTCCCATCGTGTCCATGGCTTGATGGACGTGGGCGATCAGTGCCGAGGCGACGCGAGCACCGCGGTGAGCGGGCAATACGGCAGCGCAGTCCAGGTACGCCACCGGAGCGGTCGCGACCATCGGCGCGATCCAGGCAGCCTCCTCGCCGACAGTGACCGAGATCAGCCCAACCGCCTCGCCGTCAACGTCGGCCAGCCAAATCGTCGGTTCGTGGGCGGACAGCGCGGCGGCGTACCTGTCTTTCACCACTGCACTGAAGTCGGGTCGTTCGAGCAGCGGGCTCAACGGAGCGCCGTAGCGGACCTCCTCCATCCTCAGGGCAAGCACGGCATTCAGGTCGGCCGGCAGGGCGCGACGAACGCGGACGCCGGTCGATTCGGCCGGGGTCGCCCGCCCGGCCAGCCTGACCGCGATCACCATGAACGGGGACAGGCCATGTGCCAAGAACACCGGCACCATCGCGACGTCGCGGCTTGGCCACACCACGATGGCCGACGAATCAACCCCGGCCGGGTCACCGGCGAGGTGCTCCCGCCAGCGCGACAGCAGGGCGGCCATCGCCTCGGGATCGACGGCCTGCGCGGACAGCCAACGCTGATCCAATTCGCCCCACATCGCATCGATGCTGTTCGGATCCACGCGCCGCCGGCGAGCGATGCCGGCTGCCCCCGGGACGGACAGCGTGGTGTCACCGTCGACGCCGCGGGGCAACGGACCCGCCTCCGGCAGCAGCGGATCGACCGATCGCATCCGATTCCGATGACCGTCCAACACTGTCGCCATCGCGTCGTCGTCCACACGCCCTCCCGCTTCGAATCACTGTCCCGAGTCGCGGCAAATGCTACGACGAACTTCGATGCGCTTCGCGCGTAGTCGCGGAGCGTGCCGCCAAGCTTGCGGGACCAGCTCGCGCGGCTCGCGGTTGAGTTATTGACACCAGACAGCGGCAGAAGCTGACGGTAGGCGGTTCCCGTCACCGCCGCCGCAAGACGACGCCCCGAGGGCCGCACAGTCTGCGTGCTTTCGGATGGACCACCTCGTCCGACGCGCGTGGACAGGTCGGTCGTATCGCACACGCGCGACCCGCGTGCGCCGCGTAATTCGATCGGCGATCGCCGTACCCGCTGTTAGCGTCGCGGGATGTTCGCCACCGACCGGGTCCGCCTGCGCCCGCCCACACCGGACGACGCGCCGAACATCTTCCGCCTGCATAGCGATCCCGAGCTGCACCTGATCACCGACGACGAACCGTTCCTGCCGCGCCACGTCGGGCAGGTCCGCGCCCGGCTGGAAAGGCAGGTCACCGAGCCGTCCGACGGCCAGACCATGGTGTCGCTACTCGCCGAGACCGTTGCCGACGGCACGTATCTGGGCGGCGGCTCGCTGTGGGGGATCAACGCATTCAACCGCTACGCCCACCTCGGCATCTCGTTGCTGCCCGATGCGCGCGGCCAGGGGTACGGGACCGAGGTGATCCGGCTGCTCTGCCGCTACGGCTTCCGCAACCGCAACCTGCGCCGCCTGGAACTGGAGATGCTGGCCAGCAACACCGCCATGCGACGGACCGCGGAGAGGTGTGGCTTCACCCACGAGGGCACCCAGCGGGAGCGAGAGTACGACGGCGACGGCTTCGCCGACATGGTGATCTACGGCCTGCTCCGGCGCGACTGGACACCGTAGCCGCGCTGCGGCCGGTCGTCGCGGCCGCCTGTCTCCCCGGATCAGCGGGGGAATCGGCCCAGGGGCGACTTGTCGCCGACCGACCACTTGTGGCCGAAGGGGTCCTTGAAACCACCTTGACGGTGCGTTCCCCACGGCACGCGGTGGTCTTCAACTCCCGCTCCCGCGGTTGCGCCAGCGGCGACGGCGCGCTCGACGAAGTGGTCCGGTGCATCGACAAACACCTCGACGCGAGTGCTCGTGACCCCCACCTGGCCGGGACTGACCTCGGCGGGGTTGTTGCCGTTGACCTCGTGCAGGAAGAACGCAGCGCCGCCGATCTCAAGGCCGGCAACGCCGCCGAGGTTCCAGAGCTCCGTCGCACCGAGCGCGGTCGTGTACCAGGCAACTGCCGCGGTCGCATCCGGAACGATCAGCATCACCGAGATCACTGGCGGTGAAGCGAACATCGGGCGGCCGGACGGCGCGGAACGATCCGTCGAGTCCACGGTCATGCGACCAGCATGACGGACATCACCAGCAGCGTCGCCCCATCCCGCCGGGCACCGGCAGGAGCGCGGGTACGCGTCGCGCGTAGTCAACGTACGTGTCACCGAGTTCGCGGATCAGTTTGCGCTCCTCGAATCTGATCCCGACAAGGATGTAGGCCGTGCTGCCGAGCGCGAAGAACAGATGACCGACGGACATGCGAGGCGTTGCCCAGAACGCGATCAACAGGCCGAGCATCA
>DASTMZ010000096.1:0-10292 GCA_035713725.1 Micromonosporaceae bacterium | reverse complement strand
TGCTGCGCCGCCGCCAGGCCCGCCGGCCCGGCGCCGATCACCGCCACCGTGCGCCCGGTCTCGACCGCCGGCGGCCGCGGCACGACCCAGCCCTCGTCCCACGCGCGATTGACGATCGAGACCTCGATCTGCTTGATCGAGACCGCGTCGCCCTCGCGGATCTCCAGCACGCATGCCGCCTCGCACGGCGCCGGGCAGAGCCGCCCGGTGAACTCCGGGAAGTTGTTGGTGGCGTGCAGTTCGTCGAGCGCGCCCGCAAAGTCGCCGGAGCGCACCAGGTCGTTCCAGTCCGGGATGTGGTTGCCGAGCGGGCAGGCGTGGTGGCAGAACGGAATGCCGCAGTCCATGCAACGACCGGCTTGCGCGCGGATGACGTCGTCGGTGGCTTCGGTGTAGACCTCGTGCCAGTCGAGCAAACGGATCGGGACGGGCCGTCGTGGTGGCAGTTGGCGGTGAGTGGTCAGGAAGCCGGTTGGGTCAGGCATGCTGCTCTGCCACTTCGGTGGGCGCGGTTGGGGCCCGGCCCGGAGTCCGCAGGGGTTGGGCGCCGTGGCCAGCGTGCGGGTTAGAGCTTTCGGAGTTACGTGGTACGGCGAGTGCATGCGGTATGTGGCGGGGCGTTGCTTGGGTGGTGCTTGCGGCGCTGGGTTTGGTGATCGCCTTGTAGTCGCGCGGGACCACGGCGGTGAAGCGGCCGATGCACCCCGGCCAATCGGCGAGCAGTTTGGCGGCGATCGGGGAGCCGGTCGCGTCGAGGTGGTTGGTCAGCAGGGTGTGCAGATCGTGCTCGTCGGCCGGGTCCAGCGGGTCGAGGTCCACCAATTCGCGGTTCACCATGTCCGCGTCGAGGTCCAGCACGTACGCAAGCCCGCCGGACATGCCCGCGGCGAAGTTCCGGCCGGTCGGGCCGAGCACCACCGCGGTGCCACCGGTCATGTACTCGCAGCCGTGATCGCCGACGCCCTCGACGACCGCGACCGCACCGGAGTTACGCACCGCGAAGCGTTCGCCGACCCGGCCGCGGGCAAACAACTCGCCGCTCGTCGCGCCATAGAGCACCGTGTTGCCGGCGATCGTCTGGTGGCCGGCGCAGCCCGCCGCGACGAACGGCGCCGACGAATCCGGTGCGAGGACCAGACGGCCGCCGGACAGTCCCTTGCCGACATAGTCGTTCGCGTCGCCCGCGAGCCGCAGCGTGATGCCGCGTGGCACGAACGCGCCGAACGATTGTCCGGCGGTGCCGCGCAGCGATACGTCGATGGTGCCTGACGGCAAACCGGCGCCGCCGTAGCGGCGGGTGACCTCGCCGCCGAGCATCGCGCCAACGCTTCGATCGGTGTTGCGCACCGCGATCCGGATGTGCACCGGGGTCGCCGTGTCCAGCGCCGGGCGGGCCGCCGCGATGAGCCGGTTGTCGATCGCCTGCCACAGCTGGTGATCCTGGCCGACGGTACGGCGAGACGGCGCACCCGCCGACACGTCCGGCTCGGCCAGTACGGCAGACAGGTCTAGGCCGCGCGCCTTCCAGTGCTCCACGGCCGGTACGGCATCGAGTAGGTCGACCCGACCGATCGCCTCGTCGAGGGTACGCAAGCCAAGCGTGGCGAGGATTTCGCGCACTTCTTCGGCGAGGAACATGAAGAAGTTCTCGACGAACTTGGGCTGGCCGGTGAATCGCTTGCGCAACTCCGGATTCTGCGTCGCGATACCGACCGGGCACGTGTCGAGATGGCAGACGCGCATCATCACGCAACCGGACACGATCAGCGGTGCGGTCGCGAAGCCGTACTCCTCCGCGCCGAGCAGCGCCGCGATCACCACGTCGCGGCCGGTCTTGAGCTGGCCGTCCACCTGCACGGTGACGCGGTCGCGCAAACCGTTGGCGCGCAACGTCTGCTGTGCCTCGGCAAGGCCGAGCTCCCACGGCGCTCCGGCGTGCTTGAGCGAGTTCAACGGCGACGCGCCGGTGCCGCCGTCGTGGCCGGAGATCAGCACGACATCGGCCTTTGCCTTTGCGACCCCGGCGGCCACCGTGCCGACGCCGACCTCGGCGACGAGCTTGACATGCACGCGCGCGGAGGGGTTGACGTTCTTGAGGTCGTAGATCAGCTGGGCGAGGTCTTCGATCGAGTAGATGTCGTGATGCGGTGGCGGCGAAATGAGGCCGACGCCCGCGGTGGCATGTCGCGTCTTAGCGATCCACGGCCACACCTTGTTGCCCGGCAACTGGCCGCCCTCGCCCGGCTTCGCGCCCTGCGCCATCTTGATCTGCAGATCGTCGGCGTGGACGAGGTATTCGGTCGTGACGCCGAACCGGCCGGACGCGATCTGCTTGACCGCGCTGCGCCGCGCCGGATCGTAGAGCCGTTCGACGTCCTCGCCGCCTTCGCCGGTATTCGAGCGGCCGCCGATCGCGTTCATCGCGATGGCGAGCGTCTCGTGCGCTTCGGCCGAGATCGAGCCGTAGCTCATCGCGCCGGTGGCGAACCGTTTGACGATGTCGGCCGCCGGTTCGACCTCGTCGAGCGGCGCGGCCGGCTCTTGACCGGTACGCAGTTCGAAGAGTCCGCGCAACGACCCCGCTTCGGCGGCAAGTCGGTCGACCGTCGACGTATACGACTTGAAGACGTCGTACTGGCCGGAGCGCGTCGCGTGCTGCAGCAGGAACACCGTCTCCGGGTTGAACAGATGGATCTCGCCGTCCCGGCGCCACTGGTATTCGCCGCCAATGGCGAGGCGACGGCGGCGGGGCGCGGCCGCGTTGTCCGTCGGGTACGCGTGCGAATGCCGCGCCGCGACCTCGGCCGCGATTCCGTCGAGTCCGACACCGCCGATCCGACTCGCCGTCCCCGTGAAGTAGCGCGCGGTCAGTGCCGCGTCCAGTCCGATCGCCTCGAACACCTGCGCACCGCAGTAGGACGTGACCGTCGAGATGCCCATCTTCGACATGATCTTCAATACGCCCTTGCCGAGGCCGGCCACCACGTTGTGCGCCGCCGCCTCGGGCGTGACGCCGGTCAGCGCACCCGTGGCGATCAGGTCGTCGACGGTCTCCAGCGCGAGGTACGGGTTGACGGCGGCGGCGCCGTAGCCGATCAGCGCGGCAATGTGGTGCACCTCGCGCGCGTCACCGCTCTCCACGATCAGCGCCACCTGGGTACGGGTCCGCTCGCGTACCAGGTGCTGGTGGATCGCCGCGGTGAGCAGCAGCGACGGGATCGGCGCAAGCTCGGCGGTGCTGTCCCGATCGGAGAGCACGAGCACTCGTACGCCGTCGGCGATCGCCTCCGACACATGGCGGCAGATCTCGGTGAGCCGGCCACGCAGGCCCTTGCCACCATCCATCACCCGATAGAGGCCGGAGACGCGCACCGCCTTGTAACCCGGCATGTCGCCGTCCTCGTCGATGGAGAGGATCTTCGCGAGGTCGTCGTTGTCTATCACTGGGTACGGCAGCACGATCTGCCGGCAACTCGCCGGACCTGGATCGAGCAGGTTCGCCTCCGGGCCGATCGTGGTTGCCATGCTGGTCACGAGCTCTTCCCGGATGGAGTCCAGCGGCGGGTTGGTGACCTGAGCGAACATCTGCGTGAAGTAGTCGTAGAGCAGCCGTGGACGCTTCGACAGCGCGGCGATCGGCGTGTCCGTACCCATCGATCCGATCGGCTCCTGACCACTGCGGGCCATCGGCGCGATCAGGATCTTGCACTCCTCGTCGGTGTACCCGAAGACCTGCTGGCGGCGGCGTACCGAGTCGTGCGAGTAGACCACGTGCTCGCGCGCCGGCAACGCGTCGAGGTGCATGAGCCCGCCGTGCAACCACTCCGCGTACGGCTGCGCGTCGGCTAGCGACGACTTGATCTCGTCATCGGTAACGATGCGTCCGGCGGCCGTGTCGACGAGGAACATCCGGCCCGGCCGGAGACGGCCCTTCTCGGCCACCCGCGCCGGTTCGATGTCGAGCACGCCGGATTCGCTGGCCAACACGACGAGCCCGTCTGTGGTACGCAGCCAGCGACCGGGCCGAAGGCCGTTGCGGTCGAGTACGGCACCGGCGAGCGTACCGTCGGAAAACGCCACCGCGGCCGGACCGTCCCACGGCTCCATCAGGCTCGCGTGGAACTCGTAGAAGGCGCGCCGGGCCGGATCCATCGTCGGATCGTTCTCCCACGCCTCCGGGATCATCATCAGTACCGCGTGCGGCAAGCTCCGGCCGGCCAGGTGCAACAGTTCGAGCACCTCGTCGAAGCTCATCGAGTCGGATCCGTCCGCCGTGCAGACCGGCATCAGCCGCTCCAGGTCGCCGCCGATCGCGTCGGTCGCGAGCAACGCCTCCCGGGCGGCCATCCAGTTGCGGTTGCCGCGGATCGTGTTGATCTCACCGTTGTGGGCGACGAACCGGTAGGGGTGCGCCAGCGGCCACGACGGGAACGTGTTGGTGGAGAAGCGGGAGTGCACGAGCGCGATGGCCGACGTGACGCGCTCGTCGTGCAAGTCGAGGTAGAACGCGCGGAGTTGGGCCGGGGTCAGCATGCCCTTGTAGACGATCGTGCGCGCGGACAGCGACGGCAGGTAGGCGGCCACCTCGCGCTGTCGGGTCTCGCGCTCGGTCTGGCGGCGAACGGCGAACGCGACCCGGTCCAGCTCGATACCGGCCAGCGGATCGCCGTCGGGTCCGGTCGCGCCGAGGAACATCTGGCGGATATCGGGCCGGGCGGCCGCGGCGGTGGCACCCAGGCCGTCCGCACACACCGGGACATCGCGCCAGCCGATGATCCGGGCGCCCTCCGCGGCGGCGTACTTCTCGAGGACCGCCACCGAGCGCTGTGCGTCGGCGGGGTCGGTGGAAAGGAAGACCAGTCCGGTGGCGTACTGGCCGGGCGGTGGCAGGTCGAAGTCGACGATCGAGCGGAAGTAGTGGTCGGGGATCTGCAGCAGGACGCCTGCGCCGTCGCCGGTATCCGGGTCGGCGCCACGCGCGCCACGATGGTCGAGGCGGCAGAGCGCGTCGAGACCCATCCGTACGATGTCGTGACCGCGGTGCCCGGACACGTTCGCGACGATGGCGAGGCCGCAGGCGTCGTGTTCGTACGCCGGGTCGTAAAGGCCGACCCGGGTCGGAAGGTTGCGGGGATGCGGCATCGCCATGGCTGGGCTCCTCGCACGTCGTCGGCCATGAACCGGTGATGATCATGATCAGGGGACGACGTCGGCCCGGGGGCGAATCTGAACGACACCTTAGGGAGCGCGCTGGTGGGAGGGTGATCGCGAAGCGGCGCGTCCCAGCCAATGGACCCGTGGCCTGTCCCCTTGTGAGGGTGCTCGACCTGCGGTTCCGGTCCGGGCACCGTGGCCCGCCTGTCGGGGCGTCACTGATGCGCGGACATGGCGCTGCTCACCATTGTGCGTCGTCACCGCTGTCGGTTCAAACAGTTCCGCGTCGCAAACCGTGCCGCGTCCCGCCAGCGGGCGACCCCGGGCGCCAAGAGCGCCGCAGGCCAAGCCGCCGCGACCCCACCGCCATGAGCGGCGCAAGCCAAGCCGCCGTGGCACGAACCGCTATGTGCGCCGCAGGCTGCGAAGTGCTTGGGAAGCGCGGCCGAACGGCCCGGGCGCCACGCCGAGGACCGCGTCGCGCTCCCGCGCGGACACCCGGCTCGTCGCGAGCGCGGCGCCGATGCGGCGGGACTGCCGGCCGATCCGCGCGACGTCGCGCCGCCGGCCGTGCGCGTAGCGGTCGAGCCCGGACTGCAACGCGCGGCCCGCCGAAGGCCCACCGCCAACCGCGTCGACAAGCGCCGCCGCGTCTTCGAGGGCGAGGCACGCACCGGTGCCGAGGTGGTGCGACATGGCATGCGCGGCGTCGCCGATCAATGCGTACCCACCGCGGCCGGCGTGGAACGCGAATGCGCGCGGCAGCGGCCACAGCTCGCCGACCGCGTGCTGAATGACGTCGTCCGGCGCGGTTGCCGCGATCAGCGCACCGATCGGTGCGTGCCAGTCGGCGAACCAGCGACGGAGCAACGCAAGCTGGGCGTCGGCGGATTCCGGCCGGGCGGCCCCCGGCACGGTCGCGGTCCAGTAGATGCCCCCTTGCGCCGACGCACCCGACGATCCGCGGTGCTCGAGCACGGCGTAGCGGAATCGGTGACCGGAACCGACGGTCTCGCCCGCCCGCTTCCCGACCGAGGGCCGGTTCAGCGACTCCATCAACGCCGTCCCCCGGTACCACGGGATGAAGGCCCGCCACGCGGTGCAGCCAGCGGGGACCACGGTTGCCTCCGGCGCAAGCCGGCGGCGCACCGCGCTGGTGATGCCGTCCGCCCCGACGACGAGGTCCGCCTCCCACGTCGTGGCCGCGTCACTCACCGCCGGCGTCGACGCCGCGGACATCCGGACGCTGCGCACGGTCACGCCGGTGCGGACGTCGATGCCGCTGCCGAGCCCGGCGACGAGCGCGTCGTGCAGGTCGACGCGCCGGACTACGACCGGTGGCCCGGCACCCTCCTCGACCTCGTCCGGGCGCACCAGCCAGCTGCCGTCGGGACGGCACACGCCACGGGCCGCGATCGGTGACGCGATCGCGTCGAGACCGCCGGCCAGCCCGAGGCGACGCAGCGCCGCGACCCCGGACGGCCACAGCATCAACCCGGCCCGGTCGGCGTCCAGGCGAGCGTTGCTCTCCAGAATCGTGACCGCCCAGTCACGCCGCGCGAGTGCCCCGGCTACCGCGAGACCGCCGATGCCCGCACCGACCACGACCGCCGAGGGCACGGCTACTTCTTCGCGGCGGACGCCGACGGCGTCGTGCCACCGCCGGCGGAGGGATCATCGTCGTGCGCGCGAGGCGTCGGGGCATCGGTATCGTCCGCCGCCTCGTCGTCGGCGTCCGCGTCGCCAGCCTCGCCGGCCGCGGGCCGGGTCTCGTCCGACTCGTCGTCGGTCGACACATCGGAGTCGGCGGCGCTTCCGTCTGGCTCGGCGACCGGGGTCAGGATCAACTGCTCGCCCTTGACGCGTACGAAGTAGATCAGCGCCCCGAGGAACACGACGATCGCAACCCAGTCGTTGACGCGCAGACCAATGAAGTGGTTGGCCTGATCGATGCGGAGGTATTCGATCCAGGCACGGCCAGCGGTGTAGGCCATCACATAGAGCGCGAATGCCCGGCCTCGGCCGAACCGGTACTTCCGGTCGAGCAGGAACACCAGCAGGGCGACGCCGAGATCCCAGATGACCTCGTAGAGGAAGGTCGGTTGATAGAGGCCGGGCAGGAAGAGTTGGCCGTCCACCGGGACTGCCTTGCCGTCCACCATCTCGGCGTGCACCTTGAGGCCCCACGGCAGCGTCGTCGCCTTGCCGTACAGCTCGTTGTTGAACCAGTTGCCGAAGCGGCCGATCGCCTGCGCCACCGGCAGGGCCGGAGCGATCGCGTCGGCCACGAACGACAGCGGGATGCCGAGACGCCGGCACGCGATCCAGGCGCCGACCGCGCCACCGGCGACAGCGCCCCAGATGCCCAGGCCGCCGTTCCAGATGTAGAACACCCCGACCGGGTTACCGCCTTGCCCGAAGTAGAGCTGCGGTGAGGTGATCACGTGGTAGATCCGGGCGCCGATGATGCCGGCCGGCACCGCCCAGACCGCGATGTCGAGGACCACGTAGCGTGGCGCACCGCGCGAGCGCATCCGGCGTTCGGTGATGTAGCACGCCACGATGATCCCGACCACGATGCACAGCGCGTACGCACGAATCGGCACGAACCACAGGTGCCACACGGACGTCGCAGGGCTCGGAATGCTCGCGTAGTTCACGCGCGAAGGTTACCGCCGACGGGATCCATGCGGGAGCCTGGCGTCGTCGGCTGTCCGGTTCTAGGCTTTCGTCATGAACCAGCTCACGACGGCCGTGGCGGCCGTCATCACGGACCCCGCCGGCCGCGTTCTGGTTTGCCAACAGCGCCAGGGACATCGGTTGTGGGCGCTGCCCGGCGGCAAGATCCACCCTGGCGAGTCTCCGCTGCACGCTGCGGTGCGAGACATCTGCGAGGAGGTCGGCGCCGAGGTCACCCTCGTTGACCTCGTCGGCCTCTATCAGCTCACGAGCCACGGAGACGATCTTCCGGACGTGCTCGTCCACGTGTTCCGTGCCAAGATCGACGGCGAGGTGACGGTCAACTCCCCGGGCCGCATCTCACGCGTCTGCTGGCACGACGTCGACGACTGCCCGTCGCCGATGACTCCGGTGACCCGCGCGGCGATCGCCGATGCGGCGGTCGGCAAGGCCGGCCTGCTGCGCGTCGTCCAGCGCGATGCCGAGCCGGACATTCCCGACGCGATCGGCGACGATCAGGACGTGTCCGACGCGATCTACGCGGCCGCGAACTGACATCTGCCTTGTTCTGAACGCACCCACCGGGCTTCTCCCGACGCGTACGCGCCGCCGAGGCCGGGCTGGGTTACCGCTTTCGTACGCCTTCGGCGAGTTCCGCGGTGAGCCGTGTCAGCGCGGCGCGGCCGGCCGCCTCGTCGTCGAGATTGTCGAGCACGCAACTTACCAGCGCACTGCCCACGATCACGGCGTCGGCATACCCGGCGACCGCGGCCGCCTGTGCGCCGTCCCGCACACCGAGACCGACACCGACCGGCATGGACGTGGCCGACCGAACGCGTGCGACGAGACCCGGCGCCGCGTCGGAGGTGTGATCGCGCGCCCCGGTCACGCCCATCACGCTGGTCGCGTAGACGAATCCTCGGCACGCCGCGACAGTCGCCGCGATCCGGGCCGGCGTTGACGACGGCGCGACGAGGAAGATTCGATCGAGATCGTGCCGATCGGCGGCGGCGATCCACTCGGCAGCCTCGTCCGGAATCAGGTCCGGCGTGACGATGCCGCTACCGCCGGCGGCCGCAAAGTCCCTCGCGAACCGGTCGACGCCGTACCGTTCGACGGGGTTCCAGTAGGTCATCAGGATCACCGTGGCGCCCGCGCCCGCGACTGCCTCGACCGACCGGAACACGTCGGCAGTGCGTACCCCACCGGCAAGTGCGATCTCGCTCGCCCGTTGGATTACCGGGCCATCAATCACCGGATCGGAGTACGCCAGCTCCATCTCGATGACGTCCGCTCCGGCATCGGTCATCGCGCGCATCGCGTCGATGCCACGCGCGACGGTCGGAAACCCGGCCGGCAGACATCCGACCAGTAACGCACGCTGTTGTGCCCTCGCGGTCTCGAACACCGCGGATAGCCGTCCCGCCTGAGTCGCGTCGGAGGTGACGGTGTCCCCGGTCATACTGTGTGCCCGCTGATCATGGGACCGCCGGACGCTGCGCGCCGTCGAGCAGCCCGAACCACTCGCCGGCGGTGGTGACGTCCTTGTCCCCCCGACCGGACAAGTTGACGATGATCGTCGCATCCGGCCCGAGGTCGCCAGCGATCCGGACAGCACCGGCGAGAGCGTGCGCGCTCTCGATCGCCGGAATGATCCCCTCGGTGCGGCAGAGCAGCGCAAACGCGTCCATCGCCTCGCGATCCGTGACCGGCTGGTAGGTGGCACGCCCGACTTCGTGCAGCCACGCGTGCTCCGGCCCCACGCCCGGGTAGTCGAGCCCGGCCGAGATGGAGTGCGACTCGATCGTCTGACCGTCGTCGTCCTGCATCACGAAACTGCGCGTGCCGTGCAGCACGCCGATCGCGTTGCCGCCGCTGATCGTCGCCGCGTGGCGGCCGGTGTCGACGCCGTCGCCGCCCGCCTCGAAGCCGTAGAGCCGCACGGTCGCGTCCGGGATGAACGCGTGGAAGATCCCGATGGCGTTCGAGCCGCCGCCGACGCACGCGCACACGGCGTCGGGAAGCCGCCCGGTGAGGTCGAGACACTGCCGGCGGGCCTCGACCCCGATGCCGCGCACGAAGTCGCGGACCATGGCTGGGAACGGGTGCGGTCCGGCGGCCGTACCCAGCAGGTAGTGGGTTGTCTCGACGTTGGCCACCCAATCGCGCAACGCCTCGTTCAGGGCGTCCTTCAGCGTCTTCGAGCCGTGCGACACGGGCACCACCGTCGCGCCGAGCATCTGCATCCGCGCCACGTTCAACGCCTGCCGGCGGGTGTCCTCCTCGCCCATGTAGACCACGCACTCGAAACCGAAGAGGGCGGCCGCGGTCGCCGCCGCGACGCCGTGCTGGCCGGCGCCGGTCTCCGCGATGACCCGCTTCTTGCCCATGCGTTGGGTGATCAGCGCCTGGCCGAGGACGTTGCGGATCTTGTGCGCGCCGGTGTGGTTCAGGTCCTC
>DASTMZ010000095.1:0-52081 GCA_035713725.1 Micromonosporaceae bacterium | reverse complement strand
GCTGCTGCACAACTGCCCGTTCCACGCGCTCGCGGTCCGTCACACCGAGCTCGTGTGCGGGCTCAACCACGCCTTTCTCCGCGGGCTGGCCGAAGGTCTCGGCGCGAACGTCGACGTCGTGCTGGCGCCGCGGCCCGGCGCGTGCTGCGTCGAGTTCGCCGAACGGCCGCCTGCCGGGTCGTGTGCGCCTGAGCGCACGGTCAGCGACAAGCGACCGAGCGCCGGCTAGGCGCACCGGCGCACCGGCGTTCGGCCGCGCCGGCTAGGCGAGGCCGACCAGGTCGGCCATCTGGCGCATCTGGTAGTCGAAGTAGTCCTCGCGCGCCTCGATCACGTTGTTGAGCTGGCCGAACAACTCGAAGCTCACGGCGCCGAAGAGGTGGATCCACGCGATCGTGCCGCGCGCCAACACCGCCGGCGGCAGCCCGGGTGCGATGCCGTCGGCGACCGCCCGAAGATCGTCGCGGACGGCGCCGGGAAGCGGGTCGTCGCCGGGAAGCGGAACGTCGGAGTGCAGCGCGCCGCCGCGGTGGCCGTCGATCAGGACCTGTACGAGCACCGTCGCGGTACGCAGCGCCGCCACCGTGGTGTCCGGCGGCGCCGCGTAGCCAGGGACCGGGCTGCCGTAGATCAACGCGTACTCGGCCGGATTCGCCAGCGCCCAGCCGCGCACTGCCCGACCGATCGCGAGCAGCCGACCACGAAGATCGCCACGATCGGCGACCGCCGCCTCGGTAGACTCCACGGCGTCCGCGACCGCGTTGTAGGCATCGACGATCAGCGCGGTCAGCAGGTCGTCGCGGCTGGCAAAGTAGCGGTAGATCGCCGACGACACCATTCCCATATCGCGTGCGACGGCGCGCAGCGACAAGTTCGCACCGTCGATGGCCAGGTGCCGCCGGGCCACGTCCTTGATCTCGGCGATCATCTCCGCGCGTACCCGCGCCCGGATGGAACCAGCAGGCATCTTCAGATTATTGCACACATCAGAGAGCAGCGCTCTTGCATGAGAACATAATATGTGCGAGCATGGGTTGCGAAGGAGAGCAGTGCTCTCGAATGAGCCGAAAGGCGAAAAGGAGACGAGCAATGTCGCAGCACGTGATCGTCGGGGCCGGCCCGGTCGGCACCGCCACCGCCCTGATCCTGGCCGACCGCGGCGACGAGGTACGGATGGTGACGCGCCGCGGCTCTGGCCCGGAGCACCCAGCCATCGAGCGCGTCGCGGCGGATGCCAACGACGCCGCGCAACTCGCCGCCATCGCGAAGGGCGCAGTGGCGCTCTACAACTGCGCGAACCCGCAGTACCACCGGTGGCTCACCGACTGGCCGCCGCTCGCGTCCGCGTTGCTCGCCGCCGCCGAGCAGAGCGGCGCCACGCTCACCGTCGCGGCACCGCTCTACGGTTACGGCCCGGTAGATGGTCCGATGACGGCCGAGACGCCGCTTGCCGCGACGCACCCGAAGCTTCGTATGCGCGCCGACATGTGGCGCGACGCGCTCGCTGCGCATCAGGCCGGTCGGATCCGCGCGACCGAGGTGCGAGCCAGCGACTACATCGAAGCGAACGGGCTGATCTCGGACGGCTTCGGCAAGCAACTGCTCGCCGGACAGCGCGGCTACTCGCCGGCGCCGTTGGACGTGCTGCACAGCTGGACGTCGATCACGGACGTCGCTCGTACCCTAGCGACGGTTGCCACCGACGAGCGCGCGTGGGGACGTGCGTGGATGGTGCCGACCAACGCACCGCTGACCATCCGCGGACTCGCCGATCGTTTCGTCGCGGCCAACGACGCACCGAAGGCCAAGCTCACCGCGATCCCGTACGCCGTGCTGTGGGCCGCCGGACTCTTCCAGCCCTTCGTCAAGGAACTGCGCACCACGCGCTACCAGTTCACCAAGCCGTTCGTCATCGACTCGACGGAGACGACAGCGGTGTTCGGTCTCGAGCCGACGCCACTGGACGACGCGCTAAGGGCGGCGGCGAGGCGCCTTCGCGAGCGCTCGGAGGCCTGACGCTCGGCGGCCTGGCGCTCGGCCGTACGCTCACAGTTGCTTGCAAAGGATGTGGGAGTCCCAGCCGTACGAGTCGCGGAAGTTCTCGATCAATCGGTAGCCGCAGTGCTCGTAGAAGAGCTTGGCTGGTGGACCGGTGGCGACCCAGATCCGGTCGTACCCGAGATCGGCGGCGCACGGATCTAGCGACGCAACGAGGCGGCGCCCGATGCCACGGCGGCGTTGATCGGGGCGTACCACCATGCCGAGCACCCACGGCGAACGATCGCGATAGTCGTCCGGGTCGAACTCGCCCATGCCGACCGCGCCGAGCGGTGCACCGGCCGCGTCATGCGCGACAAACGTCACCGGCAGCCCGATGCGGCCGGCCTCCCGACCGGTGACGTCGACCCACCATTGTGGATCGTCCGGCTCCGGCGGCCGACCCCATTCGTCGAAGCGCATCCTGCCGATCCCCTCGACCAGATCCGGGCGATCGGCAAGCAACGCGATCGAGACGTCGGTCACCCGCGATCACACGTAGATGACCAGCAGGATGACCACGACCACGATCACGATGAGCACCGGGATCAGCCGCTTGAGGATCGGCCAGCCGGCAACCTTCAAGAGATTGACCTCGGCCGCCGGCGCCGCGGCGGGCTGCGCGCCGGACACCGTGGGTACGGACGGAGCCTGGCCGGCTGTTGACAATGCGGCCGTGGTGGGGGCCGTGGGTGCGGCCGCAGCTACCGGCTCGGGCGCGGGCGGTTCGCTTGCCGCGGGCTGGGCGACGACCGGCTCAGCGGCGGCCGGCGCCTCGGTTGCCGCGGGCTCGGCGGCGGTCAGCTCGGGGGCAGCGGCCTGCGCGGCGGGCGGCTGCGCCGCGGGCGCAGCGGCCGTCACGCCCGCGACGGGCTCCGAAGCGAGCACCATCGTCTCGAGGTTCGACACGAACTGGCCGAGCAGCCGCGCCGACACCTCGGCGATCGCGCCGCGACCGAACTGCGCGAGCGGCCCGGAGATGGTCAGCTCGGTGACGACCTTGACCCGGGTCTGCGAGCCCTCGTCGGTCAGATCGGCGGTCACCAGCGCGGTGGCGCGGCCGCGCCCGCTGGCCTCCTTGCCGGTCGCCTCCAGCACCATGTGGTGCGCGGCCGCGTCGAGTTCCTTGAATTGCGCGATGCCGGCGTACGCCGCCGTCACCGGGCCGACCTTGACCTTCACCTTGCCGTGGTACTGATCGTCCACACGATCGGTGAGTTGCGCGCCGGGCATCGCCGGGGCGATCCGCTCCACATCAGTGAGCACCGCCCAGGTCTGGTCCACCGGGCGAGGGACGACGAACTCGTTGACTAGCTGCATGCGCCTCTCCTCGCCTGATCGCGACCTGCGTGCCGGAAGTCTACGCGTGAACCCCGAGGTCGTGATCGGTCGCGACAGTCGGGGATCCGGCCGCCATGCGCGTGATCCACTCTGCGGTGGAATCGCGACCGAATGACGACCACGATTCCGCCGTACAGTGGATCATGGCGGCATCCGGGCGGCGACTGCGAGGTCAGTCATGAGTGAGATAGCGGTGCGGGTCCGCGGTGAACGCGACCTTGCAGCCCGAACCGCAGAAGTAGTAGTCGATCCCGCCGTGCTCGGCATGGATCGCGTTTGGCGTGATCGCGACGTCCATGCCGCAGACCGGGTCCACTGCGACGGCCGCTTCGCGACCCGGACCGTCGGCGGCCACGCCACCGTGGTCCGGTGCGATTGCGTTGACCCGTGCCGGTGCGTCGCTGTCCGCGATGGACGGCTCGGCCGGCCGCAAGGCGACGATCTCGGCGAGGATCGATATCGCAACGTCGGCGGCGCCCCGCGCGCCCAGGTCCAGCCCGGCCGGCGAATGTACGCGTTCGCGGTCGGCGCCGATGCTCGCCAGCACCACATCGCCGCGTTTCCGGCTCGCCACCAGCGCCACGTACGGCACCTTGGCAGCCACTGCAGCCTCGAGCACCGCCTCCTCGCCGCGACCGTGTGACGCGACGACCACGGCAGACGTGTCGCCGGGCAATTCGAACATCCCGTCCGGCGACCCGGTGACCATGTCGTAGCCGGCGGCCGCACCGATGCGTACGAGTGCCCGTGCCACCGGAGCGTCGCCGTACACGTAGAGCAACGGCGCCGGAATGATCGCCTCCAGGAAGATCTCCAGGCTGCCGCCCGACAAGCACGGGTTGTTCACGACGATCAGGCCCTCGTCCGCGGACCCGACCGACTCTTCGACCGGGACATCGGGCGTGATCCGCAGCAGTGTCGAGGCGCCGGTCGCCAGCAGCCGCAGACCTTGGAGACGAACTGTCGACTCGGCACATGTCCCGCCGACGAATCCGTCGAGCGTCCCATCCGCGAGAATCAACGCGCTGTCGCCTGGTTTTGCGCTCGTCGGACGCTGTGCGCGTACGACCGTGGCAAGCACGTAGGGCGTGCGTGCTTGCCGAAGATCTTCGGCGCGGGCGATCAGGTCGGTGCGGGCCACCCGGGCACTCCTCTCGGCGACCTCGGCGGTCACTTTCAGTATTGCGCGGTCCGAGGGTCCTTCGCCCAAGTGCCGCGACCAGGCGTTACCTACCGGGTACGGGACATCGAGGCACGTTGCCCGATGTGGCACAATCTGCGACGTTGCCCAGCTAGGAGTCAGGTTCCATGAACCGCGAGGCGCACGCCGAGAGCTACGACCCGCACTCGATCATCGACAAGTGGATGAAGGTGTGGGATGACCTGCGTGTCTACCAGGCGGACGGGCTCACCGAGGGTGGTGACGAGCCGCCGCGGGCGTACGAGCTGAGCATGTACCCCTACCCCTCCGGCGACCTCCACATGGGCCACGCCGAGGTGTACTCGATCAGCGACGCGATCGCCCGCTACGTGCGGATGTGCGGCTTCAACGTGCTCAACGCGATCGGCTGGGACTCGTTCGGCCTGCCGGCCGAGAACGCCGCGTTCAAGCGGGACCTCGATCCGCGCGACTGGACGTACGCGAACATCGCCGTACAGGCCGAGTCGTTCCGGCGCCTCGGCGTCTCTTTCGACTGGCGGACCAGGCTGCACACCTCCGATCCGGAGTATTACCGCTGGAACCAGTGGCTGTTCCTGCGCCTCTACGAGCACGACCTGGCCTACCGGAAAGAGGCGGCGGTCAACTGGTGCCCGAACGACCGCACGGTGCTCGCGAACGAGCAGGTGATCGGCGGTCGGTGCGAGCGGTGCGGGTCGATCGTCGTGCAACGTCCGCTCACCCAATGGTTCTTCCGCACCACCGCGTACGCCCAGCGGCTGCTCGACGACATGGCCGCGCTGGAGGGTAAGTGGCCACACGAGGTGCTGGCCATGCAGCGCAACTGGATCGGGCGCTCGACTGGCGCGTACATCGACTTCGCGATCGTCGACCGCGCCGAGCCGGTGCGGGTGTTCACCACCCGGCCGGACACCCTGTTCGGCGCAACGTTCTTCGTGGTCGCGGTGGACTCGCCGCTCGCCGACGAGTTGTGCGCGCCGGAACAGCGTGCTGACTTTGTGGCGTACCGGCAAATTGCCGCGACCGCGACGGAGATCGAACGGCTCGCGACCGACCGGCCGAAGACCGGCGTGTTCCTCGGCCGGCACGCGATCAATCCGGTCAACGGCGAGCAGATCCCGGTCTACGCCGCCGACTACGTGCTGGCCGAATACGGCACCGGCGCCATCATGGCGGTGCCCGCGCACGATCAGCGCGACCTCGACTTCGCGCGTACCCATGGTGTGCCGGTCCGCGTCGTGATCGACACCGGCGAAGCCGATCCGGGCGAGACCGGCATCGCGACCGACGGCGACGGCCGGATGGTGAACTCCGGAGAGTTCGACGGGATGACCGTCGACGCGGGCCAGGACGCGATCACCGCGCGGCTCGCCGCCGACGGCGTAGGCGAGGCCGCGGTCACCTACCGGCTCCGCGACTGGTTGCTCTCCCGGCAACGCTACTGGGGTACGCCGATCCCGATGATCCACTGTCCGTCGTGCGGGCTGGTACCCGTGCCGGACGACCAACTGCCGGTCACCCTGCCGACGTCGGGCTACCAGCTGCGTCCGGCGGACGGCGAGTCGCCGCTGTCCACCGCCGAGGATTGGGTGAACGTCGAGTGCCCGTCGTGCGGCGGTCCGGCGCGCCGGGACACCGACACGATGGACACGTTCGTCGACTCGTCGTGGTATTTCCTGCGCTACCCGAACCCGGACTACGCCGACGGCCCGTTCGACCCGGCCGGCATCGCTCGGTGGCTGCCGGTGGACAGCTACATCGGTGGCCGCGAGCACGCGACCGGCCACCTGATGTATTCGCGGTTCATCACGAAGGTGCTCTACGACCTCGGCATGGTGCCGTTCGTCGAGCCGTTCACCCGGCTGATGAACCAGGGCCAGGTCATCATGGCCGGCAAGGCGATGAGCAAGACCCTCGGCAACCTGGTCAACCTGCAGGAGCAGATCGCGTCGTACGGTCCGGACGCGGTACGCGTCACGATGGTGTTCGCGGGACCGCCCGAGGACGACATCGACTGGGCGGACGTGTCGCCGACCGGCGCGATGAAGTGGCTCGCGCGCGTTTGGCGACTCACCGGCGACGTCGCGCCGACGGTGGCCGGTTCGCTCGACGATCAGTTGCGCCGAGCGGTGCACAAGCTGATCAGCGAGGCGACCACCGCGATGGACTCGCGGCGCCTGAACGTCGCGATCTCGCGGCTGATGGAGCTCACGAACGTGCTGCGGCGCGCGATCGATAGCGGCGCCGGATCGGCGAATCCCACCGTCCGCGAGGGTGCCGAAGCGTTGGTACGCATGCTGAGCTGCTTTGCGCCGTTCACCGCGGAGGAAGGCTGGGAGCGGCTCGGCAACGAACCGTCGGTGTCGAGCGCCGGGTGGCCGGCCGCCGATCCGAGCCTGCTCGTGGAGGCGACCGCCACGTGTGTGTTGCAAGTGGACGGCAAGCTTCGCGACCGCATCGACGTACCCGTTGACGCATCGGACGACGAACTCACGGCACTCGCGCTAGCCTCCGAGCGGGTGCGGACTGCGCTCGGTTCGGCGTCCGTCGCTCGGGTGATCGTACGAGCACCGAAACTGGTGAACGTGGTCTCTGCGCGGTAGGAAGCGCAGGTCGGAGCGCAACTTCGACGACCATCACTACCATCCGTATCCGTAGTCGCACGGAATGTGCGACCCCTTTCGCGCACAGCGACCACGCTCGAACTGTCCGTAATGGCGAACGGACGTCGCGCTGGCCGGCTCGACGCGAGAGGGGCGCTGATGACCAGTCTGTCGACCACCTTGAAGGAGAGCTGGACCCTCGTCGAGGAGCACCAGGACAAGGTCGCGCAGTATTTCTACGCTCGCATCTTCCTGTCCGACCCGAAGCTTCGTGATCTCTTTCCGTTGCACCTGGACGCCACGCGCGCGCGGCTCCTCGGTGCGATCGTGACGGCCGTACAGACCATCGACGACCCGGAACGGTTCGACGACTATCTCCGCGGGCTCGGCCGCGATCATCGCAAGTTCCGCATCGAGTCGGTGCACTTTGGACTCATCGGCCAGGCACTCATCGACTCGATGCGCGCGTTCGCCGGAGAGCGCTGGTCGCCCGCGTACGAACAGGCGTGGCAGGACGCCTATCGCGAGATCGCGAAGAAGATGCTGGCCGCCGCGCAGGACGACACGACGCCGCCGTACTGGCACGCGGAGATCATCAAGCACGAGCGGCGCGGCCGTGACGTCGCGGTGTTCACCTGCCGCACTATGCAGCCGTTCGGCTATCGGGCCGGCCAGTACGTCAGCCTCGAGTCCGATTACCACCCGCGCGTGTGGCGCGTCTACTCGATGGCCAACGCACCTCGCACCGACAACACGATGGACTTCCACGTGCGCGCGGTCGGGGCCGGATGGTTGTCCGGCGCACTGGTGCGCCGGGTGAAGGTCGGCGACATGCTCCGCGTAGCGGCGCCGATGGGCTCGATGGCAGTCGATCCTCGCTCGACACGGGACATCGTCTGCGTCGCGGGCGGCACCGGTCTCGCACCGTTGAAGGCGATCGTCGACGAGTTGAGCCGGACCAACCGCACCCGGTGGGTGCATCTGTTCTTCGGCGCGCGCGACCGCGAGGACCTCTACGATCTCGACGAGTTGAACGCGATGACCGAGCGCTGCCCGTGGCTCAGCGTGACGCCGGTGTGCAGCGACGACCCGACGTACGACGGCGAGCACGGTACGGTCGCCGACGTGGTGGCCGGGCACGGCCCGTGGAACCACCACGACGTGTTCGTCTCCGGTTCGCCTGCCATGGTTCGGGCGACGTTGCGCCGCCTCGCCGAGATCCGGGTGCCGTCGGTTCGCATCCAGTACGACGCGTTCGGCGACCAGTGAACGGCCGGCTCCGAGTGTCGCGGACGACGGGGGTGGGGTGCGCATGCGACCGGTAGCGATGACCATCAACGGAGCGGATCCGACCGGCCAGACCGGCATCGCGGCGGACCTCGCGGTGTTCCGTACCCATCGACTCACCACAGAGTGCGTGGTGACCGGCGCGCACGGACCGGCGGAGCTTTACGCCCTGCCGACCACAGTGGTCGGTGGTCAGCTGTCCGTCGCGTTGCGCCAGGCCACGCCGGCCGCGGTGAAGATCGGTTTGGTGGGTACGGCGGAGATCGCCGGCGTGATCGCGGCGCATATGCGTGCCGGCGACCTGCGCAACGTCGTCGTCGATCCGGAACTTGTCGCCGGACACGGCTCGCACCTCGGCGTTGTCGCGTCGCTGATGCGCCTCCTGCCGATGGCCGCGATCATTACGCCGAATATCGACGAGGCAGCGGCACTGGTCGGTGCGCCGGTCACGAACACGTCCGAGATGGCCAGCGCCGCCGAGCACCTTGCCTCGCTCGGCGCGCGGTACGTGGTGATCACCGGTGGACGACTTGGTGGCGACGAGTGCGTTGACGCGGTGTGGACGCCGACCGGAGCACGATTCGTGCGCACTCCCCGGATCGACGCACCGAACACGCGCGGCGCGGGGTGCATGTTCTCCGCGATGATCGCGGCGAGGCTCGCGCAGGGACGCGGCATGACCGAGGCCGTCACGATCGCCAAGGAACAGGTCACGAAGGCGCTGACCGCGGCGCGCGCGCACGCGAACGCGACCGGTCAGGCGCCGATCCTGCCGACGCCCGCGTCGCGCAGCACGGTCGCCACGTCGACGACCGGCGCGCGGAACCCGGCGGTGCCAGCGCGCGGAGCAGTAACCGCGGCGGCGGAGGACAAGCAGACCGCACCGGCTCAGCGGTCCGGTGTCACGACCGCTGCGACGTCGACCAACGACGATCGGGCACGCGCGGAGTCGGCAGCCTGACGGCACCCGGGACAGCCGGCGAACGCCGCGGGCCGGGCTACACCGGCAAGGGCCGCGTCGCGGGCTACACCGGCAAGCGGACGTCGATCGCGGTCGGCTCGATCAGCGACGTGCTCACGGTGCACGAGCGCTCGTGGACCCGATGCGCCACCTCGCTGAAGATCCGCGCCGCGTCGGGATCGTTCGGCGGCAGTTCGACGTCGTACGTCACGGTGATCGTGCTGAGCCGGTTCGGCGCGGTCTTCTCGGCCTCCATCGTGGCGGCGAGGCGTAGGAGGCGGTGACCTCGTTTGGCGGTCAGCGGTTCGACCGTCACGATGTTGCATCCGCCGAGCGCAACGAGCAGCAGCTCGATCGGTGAGAACAACGGACTGTCGCCGCCGGTGCCGAAGGCGATCTCGGCGCCCCGATCGTTTCGTCCGACGAATCCGTCATCGCGCCGTTCCACCGTCACGTGATATCCCATGGTCGCCATCATGCCGCGCTGTGTCGGGTTGACGACGCGGCAGGCGCGCAGCACCGTGCTGGTACTCACAATCAATGAGCCGAGCCACGAGGAGCCCGCATGTCCACCAGCCGTCACCGTCGCGCCATCGTGGCACTCGCCCTCGTCGCGTTGGCGATCGCCGCGTGTGCGAAGCAGAACGGCACCAACGGTCAGAGCAACGTCGGCTCGATCGGGGTGACGCCCGCGCCGCCACCGGTGGCCGCGCCGAGCGCCGCGCCGACATCTGTCACCAGTACGCCGCCGACCGGCGCGACGAAGAGCACCAAGACCGGCGCGCGCATCCTGACTTTCGACGTGAAGCAGAAGCCAGCCTGCCCGGTCATCGCCTCGTCCGATAGCCCGTTCTCCGCACCGGGCCAGGACGTGATCCTGGAGTGGAGCGTGACGGGCGCGACCGGCATCGCGCTGTCCATCGACAACCCGGACTACTACGACATGAACCACATGGGCAGTTACGGAAGCTACGGACCAACCGGCGAGGTCGACATCAGCTTTCCCTGCGACGAGGCGCAGCAACCGAACACCACGCACCAATACACGCTGAACACCGTCGGCGGCAACGGGCCGAGCGTGTCCATGACTCTCAAGGTCAGCACGCAGACCAACCCCTGAGCCGCTGCGGCACCCGCGACAGCGCAGGCGCCACCCGCGACGGCCGCTACGCCACCCGCGATGGCCGCTACGCCACCCGCGTAACGGGCCGCGAGGGTACGTCGGCCGACCCGGGTACGACTAGATTCCGGTTCATGCAGACGTATCGCGACTACCGGCCCGACCGCCGTTTCCAACCCGTCGTGGCCATCTCCCCCGACGGCACCCGGGTGGCCTACTCGCACAACGCGAGTGGCCAATACAACCTCGTCGTCTCGCCGATCGGTGGCGGCGACGAGCGGCGCCTCACGTCGTACGCCGACGCGACCGTACGGGACATCCGCTGGACCACCGACGGCACTTCGCTGATCTTCACCGCGGACGCCAACGGCGACGAGTTCCACCAGGTGCGCCGCATCCCGGCCGACGGTGGCGAGATCGGGTCACTGACCGACGTCGCCGACGTTCAGCACTACCTGGGCGACCCGTCCCCGGACGGCCGCTGGATCTCGTACGGCGCGAACGACCGGGAGCCGACCGATCAGGACGTGTTGATCCAGGATCTGGACACCGGCGAGACCCGACGCGTCTACGCCGACGGCGGGCCGGTGTTCGCCACGACGTGGTCGCCGGACAGCACTCGTCTGCTCGGCGCGAAGCTCTACAGCAACACCGAGATCGCGATTCTGCTGCTGGACGTGGACGGCAAGCCGGCCGAGCAACTCGTGCCGGCCGATGGTGACGAGCCGTCGTTTTCGATGCCCGGGCCGTGGCTGCCCGATGGCTCCGGGTTCCTACTGCGCACCGACGCGGGACGCGACTTCGTCGGCCTCGCCGCGTTCGATCTCGCCAGCCGCGAGATCCGCTGGCTCGCCACGCCGGAGTGGGACGTCGAGGACGTCACGCTGGCCGAGGACGGTCGCGTGGTGGTCTGGACGGTCAACGACAACGGCGTGTCACGGCTGCACTCCGCGGCACTCGACGACCTGCTCACCGTCGCGGTCGCCGAGGGCGCGCCGGCCACCGCCGTGCAGCGGCCCGCTCCCGACGCTCCGGCCGGACCGATCGTTGCCATGTCGGTGGACCGGGACGGCAGCCGCGCCGCCGTACTGATCTCGACGGGTGCGCGGCCGACGAACATCGCCGTCATCGACCTCGCCGCCGGTACGACGGGGTGGTTGACGCACGCCGTCACGGCCGCGACGTTCCAGGGCGTCGAGCCGACCCTCGTACGCTTCCCGACCCACGACGGGCGCGACATCCCCGCATGGCTCTACCTGCCCGACGGCCGCACGGTCGAGGAAGCGACCGCGAGCGGGCCCTACCCGGTCGTGCTGTCCATCCACGGCGGACCGGAGGCGCAGGAGCGGCCGGCGTTCAACTACGGCGGTTTCTACCAGTACCTGCTCAGTCGCGGCATCGCGGTGCTCGCGCCGAACATCCGCGGCTCGAACGGCTACGGCCGGGCGTACCAGCGTCTGATCCTGCGCGACTGGGGCGGCGGCGACCTCGGCGACTTCGAGGCGGCGGCGCGCTACCTGCAGGCCAGTGGTTGGGTCGACCCGCAGCGGATCGGTGTCTACGGCGGGTCGTACGGCGGGTTCGCGACGCTGACCTGCATGAGCCGGCTGCCGCAGTATTTCGCGTGCGGCGTCGACCTGGTCGGTCCGTCGAATCTCGTCACGCTTGCGAAGAGCGTGCCGCCGACCTGGCGCTCGATGATCGCCGCGTGGGTCGGCGACCCCGAGACCGAGGCAGACTTCCTGCTGTCGCGCTCACCGATCACCTATGCCGACCAGATCGCCGCGCCGCTATTCGTGATCCAGGGCGCCAACGATCCGCGCGTGAAGAAGGCCGAATCGGACGGCATCGTCGAGGCGTTGCGGGCCCGGGGTGTCGAGGTGCGCTACGACGTGTACGAAGACGAGGGCCACGGCTTCACGCGCTGGGAAAACGAGGCCAAGGCGCTCGGCGACTCGGCGGAGTTCCTCATCGAGCACCTGGGCGCGTAGCCGCGCCGGTCACTTGCCGTGCGGGCCCGCAATCGTCTGGCCTGCCGGAGTGTCGGCCAGCGCGGCGGTCGTGACGGCGCGAACCATCCCGCCGCCGCTTATCGCCATGACCGTCGCGCCGAGCCAGACGAGGGCACGCGCCCAGCGCGGACCTCGAACGCGCTCCGCATCGCCGTCGCGTGCACCGGAGTGCGTACGACGGCCGCGACGTACGTGTGACCGGACGTTGTACCACCGAGGTCCGCTGCGTGCCGCCGTCACGGGTACGTCGACGCGCCGACCCGTGTAGACGGTGCCACGTGGATCGGTATGCGTGGCCAGCGCCATCCAGTCCGCGCCGCCACTGGCTTCGAGGCGTAAGTCGGTGGTGCGCTCCAGATCGTCCGACAGATCCGGACCGACCATCGCGTAGTTTCCGGTCGCCTCGAAGGTGCTCGTCATCGCGACATTGCCGGTTCTGTGCAGGTTGCCGGTCGCGTCGAGGTTGCCGGTTGCGTCGAAATTGCCGGTCGCATCGAGATTGCCGGTCACGTGGAGATCCGCGGTCGCGTCCAGATCGGAGACGGCGCGAAGCTCGTCGGTGCCGTAGGGGTCGGCCGGCGGCGCGAGACGCGGACCGGGCCGGCCGGGCGCTGCCGGCCCTTGCGGGCCGGTGGCGCGCCACCGCGGTGGCGCCGGCGGGCGTGGGCCATTGTCGATGCCGATCGGCAGGTGACCACCGGCCGGACGAGGTAGCCCGTTGGCGGGCGGTCGCGGTGTCGGCGGCACCGGTCGCAGCACGGCGCCGCTCCCCGGCAGGTGCCCGTTGGCGGGCGGTCGCGGTGTGGGTGGAGCGGGGCGCGGCGTCGATGGGGCGCTTCCGCCGCGAGGCGTGCGTCTGGGCAGTTCGGAGCTGGGCGGCACCTCGCGGCCACCGGCAGCGCGCTGCGATGCGCGGGCGGCCGAAAGGGGCAGCGCGCCCTGCGCGGCGCGCCGTACCGCGTCGATGATCGGCGGCAGGTGACCGGTCGGTCGATCGGGGGCAGTGCTCGATGGCCGCAGCGCCGGCTCGTCAACCGGGCGCGGCCCGCGCGCCGCCGGGTCCGGTGGAGGCGTGTCGAAGTCCGTGATCGGTCGGCGGAACGAGCCGCGGCCGGTCAGCGGAGCGGCCGCCTCGCCGGGGCCGCGCGCGTCGCCAGGACGTCGGCCGTAGATCGCGAACCGTCCGGTGTTGCCGTAATACGCGGACTCGTGCTTGTTCGCCCGGTAGTCGAGGCGGGCGGGGTTGTTGTCGTGACGAAGGCTCACATCGCCGCGCCGGCGTGGTTCGGCCGGCGGGTGCCCCGGGAGAGACGGGCCAGGCGTGTTGCGTCCGGAGCCGTCGCTCGCCGGCGCCGCGAGCCGAGCGCCATACCCGGGTCCGTCGAAGTGACCGGGTCCCTCGAAATGACCCGGTCCGTCGGCACGGCCAGGTCCGTCGAAGTGCCCGGATCCGGGGCCGCGGGCCGGAGCGTCGAACCAGGGCCCTCGTCGTCCGTCGGCGCCGCCGTCATGACCGGCCGAGCCCACCGGACCGGCAGGGCCATCGAACGCCCGGCCGTGGTCGGCCGGCGGAATGTCCGCGACCGGGCCGCCCGCCATCGGCCCGGTCGCGCGTCCGGACGCGGGTCGGCCGGGCGTCGTACCGCCGGGCGATCTACCCGGCTCCACCGCATCGCCTCTGTTCACCCGCTGGCCCCTTCCCACGATGGGTACGACCTGCTGTGGCAGCAGGCGTCGGCTGAGGACCGACGTGACCGACATCGCCCACTTTGGTAATCGGTCGACCGGTCATCAGGTTGCGGGTACGTCGGCGGGTTTTATCCGAACGGCCAATGCCGAATCGTGGCGACAGTGTCAGAACCGCAGGCCAGCGGTGATGGCGCGATGGTCGCTGCCGGTCGTGCCGACGACGGCGGACTGCGCCGCGGTCAACCCACGGAACAAGACATGATCGGGTCGCGTCAGCGGGAACACGGACGGCCAGGTGAAGCCGGGGCCACGGCCGGCGGCGGCCTGCGTGTCATGGAGCATCGCGGTCAGCGGTGCGAGCACCCGATCTGTAGTGGCCGTGTTGAGGTCGCCGATCACCAGTACGCGTGCGGAGTGGTCGGCACGGACGCGGTCGACCAGTGCGCTCATCGTGCTGTCGCGCGTTGCGGTGTCTCCGGCGCGCGCCGATGCCAGGTGCACGACGTAGACCCGGACGTCGCCGTGCGGCGTCGCGACATTGGCGCGCAGTGCCCGTGTCCAGCTCAGACCCAGGTCGACACCGCTGAAGTCGCTGATCGGGTATCGGCTCCACAGCTCCACCGTGGACTCCGCCACGTGGTACGGATAGCGCCGGTCCAGAGTGGACTCGATGGCCGGTTCGCTCGCCGGGGTGACCTCCTCGAGGCCGATGATGTCGGCACCGGTCGCCTCGACCTCACTGACCGTCCGCGCCGGGTCCGGGTTGTCCGCGTCCACGTTCTGGTTCGCGACCCGGAATTGCACCGCGCCGCCGCCGGACGGCAGCCATGCCGATCCGACCGCGACGAGCCAGACGATCAACGGAACGATCACCGCCAACGCGGCGGTCCGTGACCGGGACACGGCCGCGACCACGGCCAACACGGGGATGGCAATGCCGAACCACGGTGCGACCGTGTCGACCATGCTGCCGACGCCGTTGACGTCCGGGATGAGCCGGTGACCGCCGATGATGAACGCGGTGAACGCCGATAGCGCGGCCACGATCCAGCCGGTCCGCCCGCGGTAGGCGGTCCATTTGGAACGAGTCTCCGAACGGACCGCGGTCGCCGTGGCCATGGCCCGAGGATAACAGCGCGCAACCGGTCCGCATGATCGACTGACCGACGAAGTTTCCGCTTGTTGGCCAGTCAGCCCAGGTCATGGGCGGTGTGCCGGGGCCTGGCGGTGCAGATGAGCCGTGCTAGTGAGCGCTACTGGTGGTCGGGCACGGTGCGGAGAGCAACGCTCCGATCTGGTCGGCCGCGTAGACCGGAGAGGCCACGACGGCGACGATCACAATCGCCGAGGCGGCGACGATGGACCAACGCGGTCGCGGCGGAGCGGCCAGCAATGCCGCCACTCGTCGGCTCACGTCGCCGGCCGTGTACGCAAGCGCCCCGGACGGCGTGGGCGTACGGTTGCTCGCCAGCGCGGCGCGAACAAGCGTACGGGCCACGAGCGTACGGTCGCCGAGCCGCACTGCCGCCTCTTCGTCGGCCCACCGCTCGACGGCGAGCACGCTGGCCCGCACCGCAGGGCGCAGGAATGGGTTCACCGCGGCGGCGAGCCGCAGCACCCGCAGGTGCGCGTGGTGCCGGCAGCGCAGATGCGCGGACTCGTGAGCGAGCACGGCACGCCGTTCCTCGGCACCGAGCGTGCGCAACAAGCCGCTGGACACGACGATTCGCGGCCACCGGCCACCGACGGCGTACGCGTGCGGTGTCGCATCCTCGACGAACACCACCGTGCCGTCGTCGCGGAGACTGCGCCCGAGTTGGCGTACCTCCCGCACGGCAAGTGCCTCGCGCAGCATCGCGATGGCGAGCAGCAGATAGCAGGTCGCGAGCGTGACACCGGCGGCGATCGCCGCGGGTACGGCTACCGGGTCGACGTGACGCCAGTGCGCGAGCGAGTAGTGGCCGTGTGCCGCGACGAATGCGGTGCGGTCGATCGCCGTCGACATGATGAGACCGAGCGAAGCGATCCAGGTCGACGCGGACACGATGGCGGCGAGCGTCAGTGACCACACCGCGATCGGCGGGGGAAGTGACCGGACGACACGGGGTGCCGCGACGGCCAGCGCGAGGCCGAGCACCAGGGGGAGGTAAACCGGCACCGGCATGGCTAGCGCTCCGCCGGCTCCGTGAATCCGGCCGACGCGGTGGCGCGACCCATCTGCCCGGCGGCTGCCATCGCGTCGGATCCGTCGACCGCTTGCGTTCCCGCGGCGACCGACTCGTGCCGCACCGACTCTTCCGGCACCAACTCGTGCGGCACCAACTCGTGCCGCATCGACTCGGGTGGCACGGCCGAAGGCGGCACGTCGCCCGCCGACGCCGCGCCGTCGCTGGCCTCGTCCGGCTCGGTGAGGTCCCGCAGGACGGCTTGCAGCAGCCGCTCCTCCTCCGGTGACAGCTCGGAGACGAAGCGCGCCAGAACCGCGGCACGATCGCCGCGGCTGACCAGCAGCGAGTGCATGCGGCTCGCGGTGTGCGACGCGGCGTCCTGCGCCGGCGCGTACTCGTAGGTGCGCCCGACCTGGGACCGCACCACCAATCCCTTGGCGCGCAGCCGGCCGAGGATCGTGGTGATCGTCCCGTACGCCAGGTCGCCGCCGAGTTCGTTCTGTACGGCGGTCGCGGTCACTGGACCGCTCGCCGCCCACAGCACCGCCAGAACCTCGTCCTCGAGCCCGCCCCACGGCCGCCGACCCGCCCGGTCCGTCGCCTTCGCCATCCGCCACCTCCGGTGAGCGCTGTGAGGAGCCGAAGTTACCAGCGGATGCCCCGTTCCGTCATGTCTTGCCAGCATGTTCGGCTCGTCGGACGCGCGCCGGGTCACGCCTCCACGGTGGCCGGCACGTTGTCGTCCGCCGGTCGTGCATCCACGGTACGCGGTGCCAGCGCTCCACCGGCCACCGCCACCGCCGCGACCAGTGCCCCGACCAGTACGAATGACCAGGTGAGAGAGGTGGCGCTGGCGAGGCCACCGATGGCGCCGGGCGCCGCGAGCCCGGCGCCGTACGCGATCGTGGCAACGCCGGCAATCGCATTGCCCGCCGCGACGTGCCCACCGCCGGTGCCAGCACGACCATCACTGCCGATCCGTCCGGCGGCCGCGAACACGAGCGGCACGACGGTCGCGATGCCGATGCCGAGCAACGCGAAGCCGACGATCGTCACCGGCACCGCGATCCCTAGCACTACCAGCAGCACGCCGACCGTACCTGCGACGGCCAACGCACGGACGGTGCGCGCTGGGCCGAACCGTCGCACCAGACGGTCCCCCGTCAATCGGCCGATGGCCATCAGCGCGGCAAACACGCCGTACGTCGCCGCGGCCGTGGCGTGGTCGCTGTGCATCACATCGCGCATGTAGACGGCCGACCAGTCGGAGCCGGACACTTCGCCGAACACCGCGCAGAATCCGACCAACCCGATGACGAGCACAATGCCGGACGGCAGCGCAAACCGGGGCCGCTCAACCGGGGCCGTAGCCCCGCCGGCGCCGGTGGCCGGCAACGTACCCGCGACCAGCTGTCCGACCACGAGCAGCACGCCGGCCATCACGGCGAGGTGCACCGGCGCGCCAACGTCGAACCGGGTCGCCACGGTGGCGACGGCGGCCGCGACGAATCCGCCGATGCTCCACATGCCGTGCAGGCTGGACATGATGGACGTACCCATGCGGTGCTCGAGCGCGGACCCCTGCGCGTTCATCGCGATGTCGGAGGCACCGGCCGCCGCACCGAAGATCACGAGGCTCACGCACAACATGGCGAGCGACGGCATGACCGCGGGCAGTGCGAGAGCCGCGCAGAAGAACGCAAGCAGCACCTGGAGCGCGCCACGCGGACCGAGCGCGTGAATCACCCGACCGGTCAACGGCATGATCGGCAGTGCGCCGAAGGACGGCATGAACAACGCGAGACCGAGCGCGGCAGCGCCCAGGTGGAGGTGCTCGGCGATGGCCGGGATCCGGGGCGCGAACGTCCCCGCGACCGCGCCGTGTACGGCGAAGATCGTGGCGATCGCCCAACGCTGGCGCCGAAAAGTCATGCCGATCCCATCCACGTGTAGCCGACCGCCGCGGCGCACCAATAGTGCCGCTCACCGGCGAGCGACTAACGGTGAAGATTGTTGACTATTACGCGATCGACGACTAGGGCCGTCGTCACACCGCGGCCCCTGGGTACCCACGTAAGGTGTTGATCGCGGGCCGCCGGACACCAGGAGGCATCATGGTCACCAAGGGAATCCTCGCCACCACCGTCGCGAAGCCGGGCAAGGAGGCCGAGCTCGCCGCGTTCCTGACGAGCGCGCAGCCGCTCGCCGAGCAGGAGCCGGACACCGTCGCCTGGTTCGCAATCAAGATCGACGAGCGCACGTACGGCATCTTCGACGTCTTCGACGACGAAGCCGGCCGGCAGGCTCACCTGGACGGTCCGATCGCGGCGGCGCTGATGGCAAACGCCGAGGAACTCCTTGCCGAGCCGCCGACGTTGACGATGATCGACGTGATCGCGTCGAAGGTCGCCCGCTAGCTCTCGGCATCGCCGACGGCGGTTGATTACGTACGCACCCGCGGTGTGACACACTCCGAATCCAAGCCGACGCCAACCTCGTTCGTCGCGTGCGAGCCGCTCTCGTTCGCCATCCACGGACACCGTGACACCCATGGCGTCCGGCCATCGGCGGGCACTCGACGACGAGGGGTAGCGGATGCTGCAGCGGCTGCGTGCAACCTTGCGCAGCACGCCGACCCGCTTGACCGGCGCGTTCGTCATCCTTCTCGCGCTTGATGTCGGCTACGGCGCGTTGGCGTTGGGTGGTGCCTCACACGCGAACTCGGACATCGCGACGATGCGTGCCAGCGGAAGCTCGTCCATCATGGACGCGCAAACGCTCTACACGGAACTGTCCGATGCGGACGCCAGCGCGTCGGCCGGATTCCTGGCGACCGGTTCACAGGTAGCGCCGTTGCACACGCGATACGGCAACGACATCTTGCGGGCGGCTGCGTCGCTCACGAACGTCATCGCCGCCTCTCCCCCACCGTCGGCGGACTCCAAACGGCTCATCGCCAACCTGGCGATCTACCACGGCATGGTGACGGCCGCACAGGTGCGGAACCCGACGGTCGTCACGGCGGAGGCGACGTCAGCCCAGGCCGCGTCACGGGAACTCCGCAACACGCTATTGCCGTCCGCACAAGGCGTGTACGCGGCGCAGAGCTGGCGGTTGGCCACGCAGCGCGGCGACGCGACGACATATCCGTACTACGTCGTCGGCCTCGGTGCGGCCACCCTTATCGTCCTTCTCCTCGTGCAGAGGTACCTGACCCGCCGGACGCGACGCCGACTGAACGTCGGCCTCGCAGGCGCGACGCTGCTGATCGTCGGCGCGCTGATCTACCAGAACGTCGCGTGGGCAGGTCTGCAACACCACCTGCGATCCGTCGGGGCGATCTCGGATCAGACCACCACGCTGGTCACGGCACGCGTCGACGCGCGTGAGGCGCGCAGCGACGAGGCGCTCGCGCTGATGCACGACGGTGGCATCACGGAATTCGAAGCCGGCTTCGACAACACCATGACCATGCTGGTCGATCCGGACAGCGGCACCGACATGCTGGTCACCGTCGAGCACCAGACCACCGATTCGCGGGTACGCACAGCGGTTGGCCGCGCCATTGCGCACCTTCAGGCGTGGCAGGCGATTCACGCGGACGTGCGACAACGCGACGCTTCTGGCGACCACGCCGCCGCCGTCGCCATAGCGCTCGGCCAAGCATCGAGCGTGTCGGATGCCGTCGACGGCGATCTCTTCGCAGCGATTACGGCGGCCAACGATGCGTTCGCTCGAGAGTCCCGAGCCGGGTCCAACGACATCGAACCGGTCGGTATCGTCGTATTCATCATCACGCTGCTGGCGCTGTTCGGCCTGTCCGTGGGCATCATGCGCCGGCAATCGGAGTACCGATGACCCGACACCGACGCACCGTCCGGCCCGACGCCACCCCGACGGCGTCGGGTGTCGTCGGTGTGTTGGGAGCGAGCCGGCCATGATGACGCGCGACGAGGCCGACCGACTCCTCGCCTCCATCGGCGCGGCGTACGACCGCGTCGCGACGACCATGTACGCGATCGACAACCATCCGGCATTGCAGTATCTGCGGACCCAGACGCACACCGGCATCACGAAACAGATGCGCGACGCCGTGATCTTCGACGTCGACGTGATGTGGGCGCAGTTCAACGCGATCGGCGACATCTTGACGCAGGCGCGAGGGCTGCGGGCGGCCTACCGGCCGTCGGATTCGCGATGGACGGACCTCGCCCGGCTGCTCGCCGCACCGATCGTGACGCTTGACAACGCGGGCATGCCGGTGACCGTCGCCATGCCGACCGGCTCGGGCGCCGCGGCCAGCCTGGCGAGCGGCACCCTCGGCACCGCAACACCGAGCAGCGGACGGATCGTCGGCGCGGTCCGGGTCGGCGACGTCGCGGTGAGCCTGCAGGCCCGATGCCTGAACGCGATGGGCCGGCTAGACGGGACCGCCCGGGCGTGGAACAGCGCGACCGCGTCGGTCGCCGAGGTCACGGCAGCGATGGATCGACTCGTTGCGCAGGCCGGCGACATCGGCGACGCGACCGCGGTGCAGCCGCTGCAACGGCGTACCGACCTGCTCCGCGATCTGGTGCTCGGCGATCCGCTGGCACATTCGCCAGGCGGTGTGCCGACCGGCGAGATTCGGCGTACCGCGGGCGATCTGCTGGCCGACATCGGCACGGCCGCGTCGCGGTTACGCACCGCGTCGGGACTGCGCGACGAATATCCGGAGCGGATCGCGGCGCTGCTCGGTGACGTCGATGCGCTGGCGAGCGAGGAATCCGAGACCGCGGCAGCGTTTGCGCTTGCCGCGGAGAAGATTGCCGCGACCGGATTGCCCGATGTGCCGGACGCGGCCGCGGTGCTCCGTGTCCGCATCGATGCGCTGGACACGCTTCGCGACGAACAACAGTGGCGCCGCTTGGCCGACGACGTGACGACGGTTCGCGCCGCCGTCGGTCGCGCGATCGAGCGCGCGCAGGAGTTGCGGGCCGCCGCCGCCGGGCTTATCGCGCGCCGCGACGAATTGCGTGGCCGGCTCGCCGGATACCGATCGAAGGCGGCGACCTACCACGTCGACGAACATGAGCGGCTGGAACCGCTCTACACGCACGCGCGTACCCTGCTTTACACCGCGCCCTGCGACCTGCCGGCGGCGACGAAATCGGTGGTGGCCTACCAGACTCGGCTCGCCGAGTTGCTCGGCAAGGCGCCGGACACCGACGCCGGCGCGGGGACGACGCCGTGAGCGCGTGCCAACGTGCCGGCTGCGGCGGCCACTACGCGCCGGACGGGTATTGCGACGAGTGCGGCCGCCCGGCACCGGCGAGGAGCGTCCCGACGCCGGAGCCGGCTGCGGCAGCGGCGGCGGAGACCGCGATGGCCGCGGTAGCGGTGGCCGGCACCCCGGTCGCGCCGGCACGCCGCGCGCGGCTCGGCGAAAACCTCGTGGCGTTCGCGCCGATGCCGCTCCGCGATCCGGTCGCCGCCATGCAGACCGATCCGGTGGTACCCGAGAACCAGCGCTTCTGCGTCACGTGTCACGAACCGGTGGGCCGGGCACGTGACGGACAACCGGGGCGTACCCAGGGCTTCTGCTCGCAAGATGGTACGCGCTATTCGTTCGTACCCGCATTGGCGCCGGGCGACCTCATCGACAACCGCTACGAGATCCTCGGTGCGCTCGCACACGGCGGGCTCGGCTGGATCTACGTTGGCCGCGACCGCAACATCTCCGATGCCAGCACCGACCGCTGGGTGGTCCTGAAGGGACTCATCAACTCCGGTGACGCGGACGCGATGGCCGCCGCCGTCGCGGAGCGGCGCTTCCTGGTCGAGGTCGACCATCCCGGCATTGTGAAGATCCATGACTTCGCGAGCCACCCGGATCCGGCCACCGGCGACGTCGTCGGCTACATCGTTATGGAGTATGTCGGCGGCCGGTCGCTTCGGGATCTCGCGTTGCACAGTCGCGACGCGGACGGCAACCGCACACCGCTGCCGTTGCCGCAGGTCCTGGCGTACGGGATCGGGGCGCTACCGGCGCTCGGGCACCTCCACGATCGCGGCCTGCTGTGCTGCGACTTCAAGCCGGACAACGTCATTCACGTCGAGGACCAGCTCAAGCTCATCGACCTCGGCGCGGTGCGACGCGTCGACGACGAGCGTTCGGCGATCTACGGCACGCCCGGCTATCAGGCGCCCGAGGTCGGGTCCGCTGGACCGTCGGTCGCTTCGGATCTCTACACGGTCGGTCGCACGCTGGCCGTGCTGAGCTTCGACTTCGGCGGGTTCTCCACGCGCTACGCGGACACCTTGCCGGCGCGGGACGACGTGGCGCTGCTCGCCGCCCAGGAGTCGTATTTCCGGCTGCTGCGGCGCGCCACGCATCGGGACCCGCCACGGCGGTTCGGGTCCGCGAGCGAGATGGCCGACCAACTGCTCGGCGTGTTGCGCGAGGTGTTGTCCGCCGCGGATCACGTGCCGCGGCCGTCGACTTCGGGACTGTTCAGCCCGGGCCGGCGTACGTTTGGCCCACACGTCGCGACGCTGACCGCGCCGGACGTCGCCGCGTCGCTGCCGTTGCCGTTGGTCGATCCGACCGACCCGGGTGCCGCGTTGCTCGCCACGCTTACCGCGGCCGAGCCGAGGCAGACGATCCGCGCCCTGGCAGCCGTCGAGCGCCGCACCGTCGAGGTGTCGCTCGCGCTCACGCGGGCGTACCTCGAAGCGGACGACATCGGTCGAGCGGCCAACGAACTGCGCGCCGCCGCCGGTGAAGGCCCGATGGTCGCAGCCGCCGGATCGGCTGCCCCGGTGAGCGCCGCACCGGGCGACTGGCGGCTCGACTGGTACCGCGGGCTCATCGCGCTGGCCAATGCCGACATCCCACTCGCACGACAGCTGTTCGACGACGTGTACGCGGTCGTACCCGGTGAGATCGCGGCCCGCCTCGCGTTCGCGGCCGCGTCCGAACTCGACCACGACATCACCGGTGCGCAACGGCTCTACGAACGCGTCTGGCGGGTGGACCACGAGTACCCGAGCGCTGCCTTCGGACTGGCTAGGACGCTCGCAGCCGCAGACGACCACGGTGGCGCGATCGCGGTGCTCGACGAGGTACCGGAGGCCTCGATCCAGTACGTCGCCGCCCAGATCGCAGCGCTTCGGCTCCGACTGGTACGAGCCGGTGACGCGGCCGACCTCGTCGACGCGTCCGCTCGGCTGGAACGGCTGCGGCTCGACGCGGAACAGCAGGCAACGCTCGCCGTCGAAATGTTCCGAGCCGCGCTTGCCTGGCTGGGCGTACCGCTCGATCGGGCCGACGCGGCTCGGCGCGCGCGCATCGGCCGAAGCGGCCGCCGAGTCGCGACGGCCGCCGGACGGGTCCTCGATCAGCCGCTGACCGAACGCGATCTGCGCCTCGGCCTCGAGCGCGCCTACCGTGCGCTCGCCGCGATGCAGAGCGACACGCTGCGCCGCTACGCACTGGTAGACCGCGCGAACGCGGTCCGACCGTGGACGATGTTCTGATGCGACATCATCGGGCGCGCGAGGCTTCCGAGCCGAGGTGGGTGATCACCGGTGTCGGCCGATAGCACGGCCGCGGGCAGCGAAGCGGCGAGCGTGCCGTACGGCGTGTCCGCGCCGCCGTCGAGCTGCCAGGCATGCGGCGGGGCCGACATCGGATCGGACGGATATTGCGAGACGTGCGGGACGCGGCGTCCGGCCGCGGCCGCGCACAGCGAGGTCGACCTCGGCGGCATCGCCGGCGTCAGCGACATCGGATCGCGCCACCACCACAACGAGGACGCGATGGGTCTCGCCGCCGGCGCGGGCGTCACGGCCGGTGTGGTGTGCGACGGCGTCTCCGCGTCCAGCCGACCGGACGTGGCGGCGATGGGCGCGGCGGCGGCCGCGACCGTGGCGTTCGCGGCCCGCCTTGGCCGGCTCGCGGCGGTGATCCCACCGGCCGCGAGCGACGGTGCATCCGAAGCCGATGCCGCCGGAGGGACGTCCGACGTAGCACGTACCGGCCAAGTGGTCCGCACCGCTGCCATCGCGACGTTGTTGGAGGCGGGCGCTGCCGCGCAGGCCGGCGCCGCGCGCGCGGCCGGACCGGAAGCGGTGCCGAATCCGCCGAGCACGACGTTCGCGGCCGCCGTGGTGACCGGTACGGACATCGCCGTGGGATGGGTCGGCGACAGCCGCGTCTACTGGCTGCCGGATCCGGGTACGCACGGCGAGCCCGCATGCCTGACCGTCGACGACACGCTCGCCGGTCAGCTCGGCGCCGCCGGCGTGGTGGTGGCGGCCGACTCGCCGAACGCGGGCGCATTGATCCGATGGCTGGGCACCGACGCGTACGACGTCGAGCCGCACACCGCGACGCTCGCGCCGGACGGACCCGGGCGCGTCATCGTGTGCAGCGATGGCCTCTACCGCTATGCCGCGGAGCCGCGTCAGCTCGCCGAGGTGGCGCCGACCGGGCCGCCCATCGAGGTCGCATCGGCACTCGTACGCTTCGCGCTCGACGCGGGCGGCCACGACAACGTCACCGTCGTCGTGATGCCGTTCCCGCCGGATCCGGACGAGTCGGCCATCGTGAGTGCGGCCGATGCGAACGGGGTAGGTGCGTCGGACGACCCGTGATCCGTACGGCCGGCCACCCACCCCCCGTCGCCGCTGCTAAGGACCGAATGTCCGTGACCCCCGACCACGACGCGATTCACCTCGAGGTCTTCCAGAACGAATATCTCCCGGCCGGTGCCGACGTCGTCGACGCGGTGATCACCGTGACGTCGTCGGCCGGGGCTGGGGCGACCGCTCCCCCGGCCGCCGAGATCGTCATGATCGACTGTTCCGGCTCGATGGATACCCCCGGCTCGAAGATGGCCGCGGCGAAAGCGGCCACCGCGACCGCGGTCGACACGCTGCGCGATGGCGTCGAATTCGCCGTCGTGGCGGGCCGAGCCGACGCGCGCATGGTGTATCCGCGCGTGCCGGAGCTTCGCGTCGCGTCGCCGCACACTCGCGCCGAGGCAAAGCTCGCCGTCGGCGAGTTGGTTGCCCAGGGCGGCACGGCCATCGGCAGGTGGCTCACCCTCGCCAACGAACTGTTCGCGCGCAGCCGTGCGGAGGTGCGCCACGCCATCCTGCTCACCGACGGACGCGACCAGCATGAGACGCGTGAACAGTTGACCCAGCGGCTGCGCGCCTGCGAGGGCCGGTTCGTGTGCGACAGCCGCGGCATCGGCAACAACTGGGTCGCCGATGAGCTGCGCCTGGTCGCGTCGACGTTGCTCGGCACCGCGGATGGTCTCGAGGACGTACGCGAGTTGCCCGCCGCGTTCGCCGCGATGACACGCGCGGCGATGGGCAAGTCGTTCGGCGACGTCTCGTTGCGGGTGTGGACGCCGGCCGGCGCCACGGTCCGTTTCGTGAAGCAGGTGTATCCATCGGTCGTCGATCTGACGGCCCGCCGGACGCGCGTGAGCGACCGGATCGGCGACTACCCGACCGGCGCCTGGGGTGCGGAGAGCCGCGACTACCACATCTCGGTCGGCGTACCACCGGGCGGGCTCGGCGAGGAGTTGCTCGCGGCGCGCGTCGTCCTGGCCAACAGCGTGGGTGCGAACGCCCCGGTCCTCGCACCGGCGCTGGTGCTTGCCACCTGGACCGACGACACCGCGCTGGCGACGGGCATCAACCAGCGTGTCGCGCATTACACCGGCCAAGCCGAACTGGCCGCGGCGATCCAGGACGGGCTGGCCGCGCGCGAAGCCGGTGATCTCGCGACCGCGACCTCGAAGCTGGGCCGTGCGGTGCAACTCGCCGCCGAGTCCGGACACGAGGAGACCGCGACGCTGCTCGCGCGGGTGGTCGACGTGGTGGACGCGCACACCGGCACGGTGCGCCTCAAGCAGCAGGTCGCCAGCGTCGACGCGGAGATCGCCAGTGTGCGATCGGTCAAGACGATCCGCCTCAAGAAGGCCGAGTTATGACGCACCCGTGCCCGCGCGGACATCAGTCCGCCGCGGCCGACTACTGCGACGAATGCGGCGCGCCGATCGGAGGACCACCCGGACGCGACGCCAGCCGGGCGGTGGTTGCTCAGGGCGAGGCGGCATCGGACGTCGCGCCGGCACGATCCTCCGCGGGTACGCCGTCGGCACGCCACGAAACCGGCGGCGATCCGGTGTTCTGTCCGACGTGTGGTGCACCGGTGACCGGCCGGTTCTGTGAGAGCTGCGGCGTCGATCTGTTGATGCCGCGGCTCGCGCCGGTCGTCGAGGTGGCCGGCGCGACTGGTGCCGCCACTCGCTGGTGGGCCGTGGTCACGGTGGATCCCGACTACCACGCACGGATGCAGGCGGTGCCGGATACCGAGCCGGTCGCGCTGCCCGCGTACCGACCGGAGCGCCGGTTCACGCTGCACGGCGAGGAGTTGCTCATCGGCCGTCGAAGCCGGTCGCGAGGCATCGAGCCGGAGATCGACCTGACCGGGCCGCCGGAAGACGCTGCCGTGTCACATGCGCACGCGTTGCTGGTCGCCCGGCCCGACGGCGGCTGGGCGGTGGTCGACCTGGACTCGGCGAACGGCACGTACGTCGACGACCGCCTCGACCCGATCGCGCCGCAGGCGCCGATGCCGCTGTCCGACGGCGGTCGCATTCACGTCGGGGCGTGGACCACGCTGACCTTGCACCGCGAGTAGCGCCGCGTTATCCCCCACCGCGGCCAGGGTCGTCCGTGCCGGACGGCCGCGTGTCGTCACGGTCGGGCGCATACGGCGACCGCTCAGGCTCGGCCGTCGTGCTCTCGGTCGTCGCATCGGGCGGCGGGACCGCCGTCGTCGCATCGGGCGGTGGCGTGCCCGCGCTCGGTTCGCCTTGCCCGCCTTGCTCGCTACCGGCATATCCCGGGTACCCGGGCTCGGGCGGGTACCCGGGCTGCGGACCGTACGCCTGCGGCGGGTACCCGGACTGCGGACCGTACCCGGGCTGGGGCGGGTACCCGGACGGATAGCCACCCGGCGCACCGTAGCCCGGCGGTACGGCGGGTTGGCGCCGCCTCGCCGCGATGCCCCAAGCGAGCAGGCCGACACCGATCAGCGACAACAACCCGCCGGCGATCGTGGTGCCGAGTGACGCGCCGAAGAGACCAGGGATGCTCAGTCCAACGCGAACATCGGCCTGCGGTCCGGAGGATGCGTCCGCGTTCATCACCACGACGCGGTACGAGCCACTCGCGATCGCCCACGACAGGCGTGGCGACGTGCCGACCGACTTGGCCACCCAGAACGATTGGTCGCCCGGCGCGGCGGGCCGAGCGTCGCCCGGCACGGTGTGCGACTCCAGCCGGAACGGCGAGAAGTTGACGTCGGTCACGTCCGCGTACGTGACACCACTAAGGTAGGACTGCACCTGCTGGGCGGGGCCGACGCCGATGAAGAGCGGTCGGCCCGTGTTTTGGGCGTCGATGCGCAGCGTCGCGTTGCCCGACCGAACCTCGATGCCTTGGCCGTGTCGCACCTCACGGGCATCGGAGACGAACGCGTAGGTCGGCGTGCCGACCGTGTGATATCCGCTCTGGATCACGCCGGCGTGGCCACCGAAGATCAACCCGGCGGCTCCGAGCGCGGTCACGGTCAAGCCGATGAGCAGGATCACCACGCCGAACACGATCAAGATGATCTTCTTGGCCACCGTGCGCCACCCCCGTACGCGATCGATACGTCCAGTATCGCCCTAACTGTCGGTTAGAACGGCCGGAAGGTCGCTACATCCGCACGATGAGGTTCTGGCTGTCCACGAAACGTCCGACGTCCGACGCCAGCATCGCGATCACGCCGGCCACGTCGTCCGGCTGCATGATCGTCGTCGGGTCCTCATCCGGCGCGAGCGTGCGGCGCAGATTTGTCGCACACCGCCCCGGCGAGATGCACACCACGCGCGTGCCGTAGATCGCCAACTCCTCCTTCATCACCGCGCTCATGCTGATCATGGCGGCCTTCGACGCGCTATACGTGAGCCAGCCGGAGCGCGCGTTGATGCCCGCGGTGGACGCGATGTTCACGATCACGTCGAAGGTGTTCCCGTTGTGCAGCAACGACTGCACGATGATGAACGGTGCGTAGAGGTTGACCGCGATGGTGCGTTCGAAGTCCGCGAAGTCGATCTGCTGCATCGCCATCGGGATGGTGACGCCGGCGTTGTTGACGAGGATGTCGACGTTGCGGTGGGCGGCAATCACGTCGCGCATCGTCGCCACGATGCGGTCGCGGTCGGCAAGATCCAGCGGGTACGTCGTGATCGTCTTGTGGTGCGGATTCATCGCTCGCAGTTCCTTGACCGCGAGGTCGAAGTCGTCGGACGAGCGCGAGACCAGGATCAGGTCGCTGACGTCGTTGTCGGCGCGGAGGAATTCACGGGCGGTGGCGAGCCCGATGCCCTTGGACGCGCCGGTCACCATGATCGACTTACTCATCGTACGGTTCACCCCCGAGCAGGTACCCGGCGAGTTGGACGTCGACGCGAGTAGTGACCTTGAAGTTTCGATCCGAACCCTCGATGAACCGCACGTCGAAGCCGGCCACCGCGCAGAGCGTCGCGTCCTCGGTGAACACGATTCCGCGCTCGGCGGCGTACCGATGGGCGGCGACCAACGTCGACTTCGCGAACTTCTGTGGTAGCTGGACGTTGCGCAGCGTGTCCCGATCGAGCGAGCCGGTCACCTGATGCGTGGCCGGATCGACCGGCGCGACGGTGAACGGGATCTGCAGCATGTAGCTCACGTCGGGGTGCTCGTACGCGATGATCCGCTGGAAGTCCACCGACGAGACGAGTGGCCGGGCGGTCTCGTGGATGATCACGTGGTCGTTTTCCATCAACGGCAGCATGCGTGCCACCGATTCGTGTCGTGAGGAGCCGGCCTCGACGTACGTGATCGGGGTCTTGATCGCGTAGTCGGTCACGATCTTCTCGACGTCGTCCCGCCAGCCCGGCGGATAGTTGAGCACGATCTGCGAGATGGCATCCACGCCATCCGCCGCGACCAGCGAATACACCAGGATCGGGATGCCATTGACGACGATGAACTGCTTCGGCCGGCCGGCTGCGACGCGCGCGCCGACACCGCCGTTGAGAAGCGCAAGGCTGAACAACTCACCGACCCCTTAGGCCATCTCGCTGCGACCCCGCCGGGCCTGGGCGTATTACCTGATCAGCTGGTGAACACAGGGTAGCCCGGACGTCGGATTCCGGCGTGGCCGGCGAATTCGGCCAATATACACACGGTCGTCGGACTGCCCAGTCGCACTAGTCGATCGCGGCTCGGTGCGCGATGACAGATGTCATGCGATATCCGTGATCAACGGATCTGCGCATCGGCGACGGTCGCTGCCATCATCGATCGCATGACATTGACCCCGACCGAACAAGCCGCGATGCTCGCCGTCGACCTGCGCGGCGTGACGAAGCGATTTGGGCCGGTGACCGCCGTCGACAACCTGACGCTCGCCATCGAACAGGGCGAGATCGTGGCGTTCCTCGGTCCGAATGGCGCCGGGAAGACATCGACGATCGACATGATGCTCGGCCTCTCGCGGCCCAACGCCGGCAGTGTTGCCGTCTACGGCCGCCGCCCGTCCGACGCGATTGCCCGTGGCGAGATCGCCGCCGTGATGCAGACCGGTGGGCTTCTCAAGGACCTCACGGTCGCCGAGACCGTACGCCTGACCAGCACGCTGTTCCCGCACACCCGACCGACCGCCGAAGTGCTCGAACGGGCCGGCATCGCCGGGATCGCGGACCGCCTGGTCGGCAAGTGCTCCGGCGGCGAACAGCAACGGCTGCGCTTCGCGCTCGCGCTGCTCGCCGACCCGTTGCTGATGGTGCTCGACGAGCCGACCACGGGCATGGACGTCGAAGGTCGGCGCGACTTCTGGGCGGCGATCCGCCAGGACGCGCGACGCGGCCGTACCGTCATGTTCGCCACGCACTACCTCGAAGAGGCGGACTCGTACGCGGACCGCATCGTGCTGATCCGGCAGGGCCGCATCGTGGCGGACGGCACCACCGCCGAGATCAAGGCCATGGCGAGCGGCCGGATGGTGCGCGCGACATTGCCCGACGCCGACCGTACCGCCATCGCGAGTCTGGCCGGTGTCGAGAGCGTCGAGCTGCGCGGCGACACCGTACTGGTGCGCGCGAAGGACTCCGACGGCGTCGCGCGCTACCTCCTCAGCCAGACCCGGGCGCGTGATCTGGAGATCACCGCCGACAACCTCGAGGACGCGTTCATCGCGCTGACCGGCGACGACGCGGACGACTACGAACGGAGCAGCCGATGACCGCGGCAACCCTGCCCGCGCAACACGCCGAGCGACGCGTACCCCCGCTTGGCGGATTCAACCTGACGTTCCTCGGCCTCGAGTTGCGCCGCATGCTCCGCAACCGGCGCACGATGGTGTTCGTCATCGTGATGCCGGTGGTGTTCTACCTGCTCTTCGGCCGGAAGGGCGCGACCATCGTCGGCACGTCGTTGAACTATCGGACGTTCGAGATGGTGAGCCTCGCGCTCTATGGCGCGATGACCGCCTGCGTGAGCGGCGGTTCGATGGTGGCCGTGGAACGCGCGCTCGGCTGGAGTCGCCAACTGCGGTTGACGCCGTTGCGCCCGGTGGCGTACGTGAGCATCAAGATCTTGACGGCGATGACGCTCGGACTCGTACCCATCGCGCTGCTGTTCGCGTTCGGTGCGGCGCAGGGCGTACGGCTGCCGGCGCACGAGTGGATCCTGTGCGCGCTCGCAGTCGCGCTCGGCTCGCTCGTGTTTGCGACGCTCGGGCTGTTCATGGGCTACCTGCTGCCGTCCGAGAATGTCATGCAGTTCCTCGGCCCGATCCTCGGCGTGCTGGCGTTCCTCGGCGGCGTCTTCATCCCGGTGAACGTGTTGTCGCCGTCGCTTGTGACGGTCGCAAAGTTCATGCCGGTGTACGGCGTGAACCAGCTCGCGCACGCACCGCTTGGTACCGGTCTCGGGTGGGAGGTGTTCGCGAACATCGCGATCTGGCTCGCGATCTTCGTGGGCGGCTCGGCACTGCTGTTCCGCCGCGACACGCGGCGGGTCTGACGCGCCGTCGACCTCACGGGGATGCGTCACGGGGCGATGCCTCACGGGGGATGAGGTCGACGACGCCGCAGCGGGGCGTGGGCCAGCATGGTCCACGCCCCGCGCGCGCAATCCGGGCGCAGGCAAACCTGCAACGCCACTATCGGCGACGGTCGAATGGGTCAGAGCGCGAGCAGTCGCCGCAAGATGACATCGATCCGCGCTAAGTGCACGGCGTCCAGTTCCGCGACACGGCGAGTCAGGCGATCGGCGGATACGGCGCGGATCAACTCGCACTGCACGTAAATAGTCACTGGGAGCACGCCGTCCAACTCGACGTGCGTCGGGTAACCCCGACGACTGCGTGTGACCGGAAGCACGATCGCCATTTCATAGCGATTGAACAGGTCGTGCGACACGACAACGGCCGGCCGGCGGAACGCGGGCTCGTGTCCGACCGGCGTACCGAAATCGCACACGTACACCTCGCCACGTCTCACCAGATGTCGTCCCAGGTCTCGTTCGGATCAAGACCGTCAGTCAGCGTCGCGTCGAGCACAGAGACGTCCGATGCGCGTGATGCGCCGCGTTCGCTGTCCATCCGCGCGGCGACGTCGCTCCAGAACGCGGCCTCCTCGGCGGCATCAAGGGATCGGGCGATCGCGCCGGCCAACGTGGTGTGCTCGCGCTTCGCGACAGCGGCGAGCCGGTCACGCAGCTCGCTCGGTACCTTGATCGTCGTCGCTGGCATACCACTCAGTATACCGGCGAGCGACGCAGCCGACTACCGTCGCACTGCCGCGTCGGTGTCAGGCCGGCGGTAACGCGGCGAGTGCGGCCGCCGCCGACGTCGCGAGGCGCTGGATGTCCGCCTTGGGCAGATCGTTGCGGGACACCGCGATCCGCCAGTAGAGCGGACCGACGATCAGGTCGATCGCGAGATCCGGGTCGACCTCCGCGGCGATCTCGCCGCGCGCCACCGCTCGGGCCACCACCTGGCTGCCCATCCCCCGTTGGTTGGCGGTGAGCACGCGGTGCAGCGTCTCGGCGATGCCGGGATTGCGCGCGGCCTCGGCGAGGAGGTCCGGAATGACCTTCCACGCCAGTGGATGCCGCAGCGCCCTGCCGGCGATCATGAGGATCATCTCGATGTCGTCTCGCAGCGATCCCATGTCCGGCAGGTCCATGCGCTCGCCCGCCACCGTCGAGACCACGTCCACGACCATGTCGAGCTTCGAGCTCCAACGACGGTAGACGGCGGTCTTGCCGACACCGGCCCGCCTTGCTACCGCTTCGATCGATAGGCGGCCGTACCCGACCTCGGCGAGTTCGGCGAACACCGCGTCACGGATCGCATCGGTGATGTCCGCGCGCAGGACCGCGGCACCAGCCGGCACTCGCCTCCCGTCCGTGGGCATGGGGCGAGTCTAGCCACGCGTTGATACGGCCTCGTCTCGACGAATCTCACCGCCCGCCAGTACGTTGGCCGCTATGAGCCTTGCCAGCCGCTACATCGGCCGCTACTTCGGACTTCCAGCGCCACGAACGCGCGATGTGACCGTGGAGCGCGACATCGACATCGTGACCCGGGACGGCGTGGCACTGCGTACCGACCACTACGCACCGAGCCGTAACATGGCGCCTCGCGGCAAGCGCTACTCTTCGGCGCTGAACAACGCGCCGACGATCCTGGTCCGCACGCCGTACGGCCGAAAGGGCGTCTTCGGGCTCATCACCGGACGAGTCTTCGCCGAGCAGGGCTTCCACGTCGTGCTGCAGAGCTGCCGGGGTACGTTCGACTCGGGCGGCAAATTCGAGCCGATGCGCCACGAACGCGACGACGGCCTCGACACCGTGGCCTGGATCGGGCAGCAGGACTGGTTCGACGGCAACCTGTTCACGCACGGCGCGAGCTACATCGGCTTTACCCAATGGGCAATCGCGACCGACACGAGCGCGCGGCTGACCGGGATGCTCGCCGCGGTGACCGCGTCATCGTTTCGCGGCCCGACCTACGCCGGCGGATCGTTCTCGCTCGACACCGTGCTCAACTGGGCGACGCTGCTGAACAACCAGGGCGGCTCGGTGATTGGCTTCATCGCGAGGCAACGCCGCTCGCAGTCGATGCTGCGCCGGGCGTGGACGCACCTCCCGCTGTCCGAGGCGGACGCCATCGCGGTCGGCCGCGAGATCTCGTTCTTCCAGGAGTGGCTGATCAACGCGGCGGACGAGCCCTACTGGCGCGATCGCGGCCACGGCGGCCGCGTCGAAGACGTCGACGCCGCGGTGTGCTTGGTCGGCGGCTGGTACGACATCTTTCTGCCGTGGCAGCTCGCCGACTACGCGCGCATGCGAGCCGCCGGCAAGTGGCCGCGGCTCGTCATCGGCGATTGGACACACGCGTCGCGTGGCCTGTTCGCGCATTCCATGAGCGAGGGCGTCTCGTGGTTCCGCGCTCAACTCGACGATCAGTCGCCCGAGTCGAGTGCCGCGCGCCCCGGAGTGAAGGTGTACGTCATCGGCGCGAACGAGTGGCGCACGCTGGACGACTGGCCACCACCCGGCCGTACCCGCGAATGGTCGATCCGGCCCGGCGGCAGTCTTACCGCGCCGGACCCGACCGCCGCGCCGAAAGCGGACGCGGCCGTCGATCGATTCCGCTACGACCCCGCCGATCCGACGCCATCGCCGGGTGGAGCGCTGCTGACCTTCGCCGCCGGCCGAGTCGTGAACAACCGCGTCGAGGCACGCGACGACGTGCTGGTCTACAGTTCGCCGGTGCTGACCGCGCCGGTCGAGGCGGTCGGCCCGGTCAGCGTGACCGTGCAGGTGCGCAGTAGCTGCGCGGAATTCGATCTGTTCGCGAGGCTGTGCGATGTGGCGCCGAACGGTCGTTCGTGGAACGTCTGCGACGGCCTGACGCGCGTCTCGGGTGGACCGGTAGCGGCGGATGGCACGCGCACGATCGACATTGAACTGTGGCCGACGGCGTATCGATGGCGCGCCGGTCACCGGCTCCGGCTGCAGATCGCCGGCGGTGCGCATCCGCGCTACGCGCGCAACCCGGGCACCGGCGACGCGTTGGGCGCCGCAACGCGTCTCGTGGCGGTCGACCACGAGGTGGCCGGCGGCGTGCTTCGGCTGCTGGAACCAATCTGACCGCTGGTGTCGCTCGCACGCCTCGTCGTGCCGCTCTGCCGGCTGGTCGCCCCACTCTCGCGCCTCGTCGTGCCGCTCTCACGCCTGGTCGCTCCGCCGTCGCGCGGCTGGTCATCGGGCGCGTCCGGATGCCACTCGTCGTCTAGCGTCCAGGGCGCGTCCCAGAACAAGTCGTCGTGGAAGAGCGCGTCCTCACGTGGCGGGACATCCTGTGTGGGGCGTGTGGGGCCATTCATGCACCAAATTGTGACCCAGGCCGTCGTTGTCCGCCCATGCCACCTTTTGAACCGAGACGCGGCTCACGTGCAATCGTGCGGCGGCGGGTGATGACGGGGCCGCCGGCTAGCGGGCACTGGAGTGCGGACCGCACGATCGCGCGTCGCGGTGGATGCGACTCGACAAACCACCATTCGCCTGGGATTTCGGTGGCGCCTAGCCGTGCTGCGGCGAGACCGACGAGGCGTCCGGCACATCGCTCACGCGCCGCGGCGCGGTGGTCGCGCCTGGTGATCACGTCACCCCAACAAATGGCACACATCATTCACGAACGGGTACGTCGGTGAATGCGCTCGCGCGTAGCGAATCATCCGGCGTCGCGGTGCCGGCATTGCGGTGCCGGCGTCGCGGTGCCTGCGGCGCCGGACCGGCGAACGCCCGTCACACCGATCGGCGACACTATTCGCGTGACCGCCGCCAGCTCTCGCTACCTTGCTGCGATCGACCAGGGCACCACGTCCACGCGTTGCATCATCTTCGACAGCGACGGACTTGTCGTCGCCGTCGACCAACGCGAGCACGCGCAGATATTTCCCCGGCCTGGCTGGGTCGAGCACGACGCGACCGAGATCTGGCACAACGTCCAGGCCGTGGTGCGCGGCGCGCTCGATCGGGCCGGATTGGCGCGGGCCGACCTCGCCGCCGTCGGCATCACGAACCAGCGCGAGACGACGCTGGTGTGGGACCGGCACACCGGCGAGCCGGTGCACAACGCGATCGTCTGGCAGGACACCCGGACCGATCGGCTGATCCGCGAGATCGCCGGTGACGCCGGGCCCGACCGGTTCCGCGCCCGCTGCGGCACGCCGCTAGCCACATATTTCTCCGCGCCGAAGCTGCGCTGGCTGCTCGATCGCGACCCGGAACTCCGCCGCCGGGCGGTCGACGGCGAGGTGCTCTTCGGGACCATCGACACGTGGCTCATCTGGCAGCTCACCGGTGCGCACGCGACGGACGTCACAAACGCCAGCCGCACGATGCTCATGAACCTCGAGACGTTGGATTGGGACCCGGAGCTGCTGGCCGCCTTCGACGTGCCGCGCGCGATGCTGCCAATGATCCGACCGAGCGCGTATGCCTATGGTGAGGGACGTGACGCGCTCGGTGGCGTACCGGTCGCGGGCGTCCTCGGAGACCAGCAAGCCGCGCTGTTCGGGCAGGCCTGCTTCGCGCCGGGCGAGGTCAAGTGCACCTACGGTACGGGCTCGTTCGTGCTTCTCAACACGGGCGCCGTTCCGGTGCCGAGCGACCGACTGGTGACCACGGTCGGCTACCAGGTCGGTGACGGTCCAGCCGTCTATGCGCTGGAGGGTTCGATCGCGGTCACCGGAGCGCTCGTCCAATGGCTGCGCGACAACCTCGGGTTGATCCCGGACGCGGCCGGCATAAACACACTCGCCGCGACGGTGCCGGACAACGGCGGTTGTTACATCGTGCCGGCATTCGTCGGCCTCTTCGCGCCGCACTGGCGCACCGACGCACGCGGCGTGATCACCGGACTGACCAGCTTCGTGACCAAGGGACACCTGGCCCGGGCCGCGCTCGAGTCGACGGCGTGGCAGGTCAGCGATGTCGTGGCGGCGATGGCGGCCGAGTCGGCGGTGGACATCGCCGTGCTGAAGGTCGACGGTGGGATGACCGCCAGCGAGTTGCTGATGGCGTTCCAGGCAGACGTGCTCGGCGTACCAGTGGTGCGGCCGACCGTCGCGGAGACGACCTGCCTCGGCGCGGCGTACGCGGCCGGGCTGACCGTCGGATTCTGGCCCGACATCGAGTCGCTGTCTCGACAGTGGACGCCGGATCGGACCTGGACGCCGACCATGCCCTCGGACGTTCGCGACCGTGAGGCGCGCATGTGGGCGAAGGCTGTGCAGCGCAGCCTCGACTGGCTGGACACCGACTGACGCGCGCTAGCGCCCAAGACACCGCCGCACGCCGAAAGACATGACCACCGGCCGGCACTAGATCGTGGGACCGTGCCGGCCGGTGGCGGAGGAGAAAGGTCTTTGGACCAACCGTCCCCGGTTACTTCGATTCGCCCAGCGTGACCTTGACCTGCATGGTGGAACCGTTGCGCACCACGGTGAGCGTCACTTGGTCGTTGACCTGCCCGGCCTGGACGTCGTTGACGAGATCGTCGGAGGTGTGTACGGCCTGGCCGTTGTACGCCGTGATGACGTCGCCCTCTTTGAGTCCGGCCGTCGCGGCTGGGCTGCCGGACGTGACCTGCTGGACCGACGCGCCGCCGTTGCCGTTCGCGGTCTGTACCGCGATGCCCAGGAATGGGTGCTGGACCGCGACACCCTTGATGAGGTCCTCGGCGACGGACTTCGCACGGTTGGACGGGATCGCGAAGCCGACACCGATGTTGCCGTCCGAGCCGTCGGTGGCGATCGCCGTGTTAATGCCGACCACCTCACCGTTCGTGTTGACCAGTGCGCCGCCCGAGTTGCCCGGGTTGATCGCGGCGTCGGTCTGGATCGCACCGGCGATCGTCGCGCTCGGCGTACTCGGCTGCCCCTGGAACGGGTTCTGCGGCTGGTTGTCGGACTCGTTGATGGTGCGGTTCAGCGCGCTCACGATGCCGGCGGTAACCGAACCGTCGAGCCCGAGCGGGCTGCCGATGGCCAGCACCGTGTCGCCGACGCGCAGCGCGTTGCTGTCGCCGAACTTCGCCGGTGTGAGCGCCTTGGACAGGTTCTGCGCCTGGTAGACGGCGAGGTCGGTCTTCGGATCCGTACCGATCAGCTTGCCCTGGACGGTGCTGCCATCAGAGAGCGTGACCTGCACGTTGTTGCCGTTCGCGGTCGCCGCGACGTGGTTGTTCGTGAGGATGTAGCCGTCCGACGACAGAATCACGCCGGATCCCGTCGCGTTCGAAGTGGAGATCGAGACGACACTCGGTCGCACCGCCGCGGCGATGCTCGCCAATGACGACCGGTCGATGATCGGCGCGTTGTCCGGAGCACCGCCCTCACCGACCGCGCTGGTGGTGGCCACATTGTTGCCGTCGATGTGGTGCATCCACGCCGCGCCCGCCACGCCGCCGCCGACGGCGAGCAGCACACCGAGCATCGCGGCGGCTGCCTTCGCACCGACCCGGCCGCGCCGACGGTCGGACGGCGCGCCCTGCTGGTACGCGCCGGCGTACCCAACGCCCGTGGTGGCACCGACGTAACCGGCGCCGGTCGACGGCTCGCCGCCCGGCTGGTAGCCGTACGGCTGGTAGCCCGACTGCGGGTACGGTGCGGTCGGGTACGCACCAACCGGGTGGCTTCCGGACTGGTACGCGCCCTGTTGGCTGGCAGCGGTCGGGAAGGCGCCGCTCGGCTGGCCGTCAAGCGGCAACGGCTGCGTACCGTCGAAGTGACCCGACGGGCCGGAGGCCGAACCGGATGCCGGAGCCGACGGGGCCATCGGAGTGGTGTCGCCTTCGGCGGCCGAACCGTTGGTGGGGCCCGGCATGGGAGTGGCCGCGGGGCGCCAGCCCGCTCCGGCGTCCGTGCCCGCTCCGGCGTCCGTGCCCCCAGATGAGGTCGGCTCGACCGGCTCGGTCGGGCGCTGCTCGTTCGTGTCGTGGTCACTCATGGCAACAACATTTCCTCATAGGTCTTCGTCGAACCTGGCGCTCGACTGCAAGTTGGCTGGGAATCACTCGGACATAACGGATAATGCGCCCGACGGATCATGGATCGGTTGGATTCATCATTCCCTGGGCGTCGTGTCAGTGCCCCGGGAATGCGCGTCCACGCTGGGCATCTGTCCGTTGGGCGAACTCGCGCTGGGACCACCGTCCGCCGGGTCCGCGCTTCTCGACGGCTCCGGACCCGCGTTCTTCGACGGCGCCCCGTCCGCATCGTCCGACGAGGCTGGTTCAGCGGCGCCAGACGGCGCGAGGTCGTCCGAGGGGGCGAGGTCATCCGAGGGCGCTACGTCGTTCGCGACGTAACGCGGCAGGCGCACGGTGAACGTCGCGCCGTGATCCGGCGTACTCGTGACGTCGACCGTGCCGCCGTGCGCCTTGACCAAGGCAGCCACGATGGCCAGCCCGAGACCGGTGCCGCTGGAGCCGCCGTCCTCTCGGCGTACGCGGGCCGTGTCGCCACGGTAGAACCGCTCGAACACGCGCTTGATCTGCTGGGCGTCGAGGCCCGGGCCGGTGTCGACGACGGCCAGTTCGGCGAAGCCGGACGAGTCGCCGGAACGGTCCGACCGGCCGTCCGACAGCCGGATCACCACCCCAGACTCCGACGGCGTATAGGTCAGCGCGTTCGTCATGAGGTTCGCGACGACCTGCCGAAGACGCAATTCGTCGCCGATCACGATCAGCGGTCCGGTGTCTGGCGCCACGTCGACGGACACCGGTCGGCGCGGCGCGACGACGTGTGCCGCCGCCAGCGCATCGGCCGCGACCACACGAAGGTCGACCGGCAGTTGTTCCAGCGGCCGCTCCTGGTCGAGGCGAGCGAGCAGGAGCAGGTCGTCGACGAGCATGCCCATCCGCTGCGCCTCGTCCTCGATGCGGCGCATGAGTCGATCGGTCTCCGCCGGATCACGCGCGGCACCCTGCCGGTAGAGTTCGGCGAAGCCGCGGATGGTGGTCAACGGGGTACGCAGTTCGTGCGAAGCGTCCGCCGCGAACTCGCGCATCCGCTCCTCGGAGCGGCGGGCCCGCGCCTCCGATCGGTGAGCTGCCTCGGCGGCGTCGCGCGCGGTGGCGGCCGCCGATTGTGCGCGCGACTCCGACTCCGCACGCGCATGGAACGCGCGCTCGATCTCGGTGAGCATCGTGTTCAGCGTTCGGCCGAGCGTGCCGACTTCGGTGCGTGGCACCTCGGCGCGCGGCTCGTATTCGGGCACCCGCTGGGTCAGGTCGCCGGCCGAGATCGCAGCCGCCTTCGACTCGATCTCGGTCAACGGCCGAAGGCTCCGGCGCACCACCTCGGCGCCGATCGCGGACACGATGAGCAGCGTCGCGCCACCGACGATGAGTTCGATCAGGAAGAAGCGGTGGATCGAGCCCTCGACGTCGGTCAGCGACTGCCCGAGGAAGATCAGCTGCCCCTCTTGGTTGACGAACGCGATCAGCCGCCAGTCGGTGCCGTCCGGCGCCCGCGAGGTGTACGGCGTGCGGGGCAGCGCCGCCACCTGGGTCGCGGACTGTGGCCAGGCCGGTTGGGCGCTGGTCGGCAAGTTCGGGAAGACCTGACCCATGCCGTTCGCGGTCTTGAACGCCACGAGCCAGTTCGTCGGCAACACGAATGCGCTGGCTGCCGGCGCGTCCCGCAGGGTCAGGACGGACGGCCGGCGGGCGGTCGTGATCAGCTCGTCGTCGACGCGGCCGACCAGGTAATTCTTCAGGCCGAAGTAGCTGATCACGCTGATCGCGACCAGCGCCGCCGCGACGAGGGCGAGCACACCCGCGACAAGACGGGTACGCAGCGGCCACGGCCGTGCCATCACGGTGTCCTCACACGGGCATGCGCAGCACGTAGCCGACGCCGCGCAGCGTGTGGATCAGGCGCGGCTCGACGATGTCGACCTTGCGGCGCAGATACGAGATATACGACTCCACGATCGAATCATCGCCCCGGAAGTCGTAATGCCACACATGGTCGAGGATCTGTGCCTTGGATAGCACGCGCCCGGCGTTGGCCATCAGGTAGCGCAACAGCTTGAACTCGGTCGGCGACAGCGAGACGCGATGGCCGTCGCGCCACACCTCATGCGACTCCTCGTCGAGCTCGAGATCGGCGAACTTGAGCCGCGCCGGCGGCTCCTCGCCCGCCGTCCGGCGCAACACCGCCCGGATCCGCGCGGTCAGCTCCTCCAGGCTGAACGGCTTGGTGACGTAGTCGTCGCCGCCCAGCGTGAGACCGCGGATCTTGTCCTCGGTGGCGTCACGCGCGGTCAGGAACACGACCGGGATGCGGATCCCCTCGGCCCGCATGCGCTTGACGACCTCAAAGCCGTCGAGATCGGGGAGCATCACGTCGAGCACGACCAGATCGGGTCGGGCGTCGCGGGCCGAATCCACCGCCGCACCGCCGCTGGCCGCCGTCTGAACGGAGAAACCGGCGAAGCGCAGGCTAGCCGAAAGGAGCTCGACGATATTCGGGTCGTCTTCGACCACGAGCAGTCGTGCCTCAGCCTGCGCTCCGCCGGCCAACGCCGCACCCCCGGATTGTGCGACGCTGCCACCTTCCCCCATGCCGTCAATTCTGGACTCCATGCCTGAAGCATGCCTGGGCTGTCGCTGAAAGTTGTCTGAAAGTCCGCAACAAGCCAGATCAAGGTCACGTGGCGCCGGCGCGAACCCCCTGGCACCGTCGCGGCCGGTCGGCCTCAGCGCCGCAGCAGCCGATCGGCCTCAGCGCCGCAGCAGCCGTCGTAGCTCGTGCAACGCGCTGACCACGACCGCGGTCGCGGAACGGATGTCGGACTCTCGGGCGCCAGCCTGACGCGCCGCTCGACGAACCTCGGCGGCGAGTTCGGTGAGCGCGGACGCGAGGTCGCCGAGATCCGCGTCGGACGCCTCGGCCGAGTCGGCGTGTGCCGTGCTGGCGCCTTTCGCTTCCGCACGCGACCGCGACGCGCCGTCGTCGCCCGTCGATCGACGCTCGCGCTCGGCCGCCGGACGGTCGCGCTCAGCCGACGAGCGCTCGCGCCAGGCCTGGCGGCGCCACGCCGACCAGTCCCAGTCCCAGCCGCGCTGGCCGTCCGCCCAGGGTTCGCGAGGCGGACGCGCGTGACGGGACGCCTCGCGCAGCTCCCGCTTGATGTCGGCCACCGAGCCGCTGACCTGACGCTCGATGTCACTCGCGAGGGTGGTCAGATCGGCGACCGACGCGTGGATCTCGGCCTCCAACTCGGCGAGTTCGCCCGCACGCGTGGCCAGTTCGGCGCGTCCGGCATCGGTGATGTGGTAGGTCTTCCGGCCGCCGGCCGCGGAGTGGTTGACGAGGCCCTCGTTCTCCAGTCGGGCCAGTCGCGGGTAGATGGTGCCGGCCGACGGAGCGTAGAGACCGAGGAAACGGTTCTCCAGCAAGCGGATCAGCTCGTACCCATGCTTTGGGCCCTCGGCGAGCAGCTTGAGCAGGTAGAGCCGCAGCCGGCCGTGGCTGAAGACGGCGGTCATCTCGACTCCCGATCCTCCGCGTCGAAGTCCGCATCGGTCGGCCGACGCAGCAGCGCGATGTTGCCACCGACCGCGTGACACGCGAGGTGCCCGCCCCGCGCCGGGTCACCGATCCGTCCGTTGGCCGACGAGCCCCACCCGCCCACCGACGGGATGCCCGGGAACTCGCTGGAGACCTTGCCGTGTGTGGCGTTGAGCGAGACGCGAAGGTTGCTGTCGTCGCGAACCCGTACGGTGATCTCCCCGTTGATGGTCTCCAGCTTGATGTCACAGGCGTCCGGCGGGTTGTCCAGATCGGCAGTCAGCGCGCCGGAGACGGTCTTCGCGTGAACGTTCGCGGACGACGTGTCGGCGAGCGTGATCTCGCCGCTGACGGTCTCGAGTTGTACGCGTCCCATACAGCCCAGCACCTCGATCGGGCCGGAGACCACCTTGGCACGCAGCGCGCCGACAATGCCGAAGATCGTCACCCGGCCGCTGACGCATTCGGCTACCAGGTCGGCGTGCAGGCCGGACGCGGTGACCGAACCGGATGCGACCCACAACTGAGCCAGCGTTTCGTAGGGCACCGCGACCGACACGTCGCTGTGGAAGCGTGCCCGACCGTTGATCATCCACCACAACGGTTCGAGCAGACCCGGCCATGTGCGTACGGTTTCGTGCTCGATCGTCAGCACGCCGCCGTCCAGGCTGACCCGGATCGGGATCGCGGCGGTCTTGCTGAACTCGACCTGCGGTGGCCCATCGGTGCCGACGACCACGAGCCGCGCGGCGTTCAGCCGGACGTTCAGTTTGGTGATCTTCTCGTCCACGTCCAGGCGACGAGGCTCGGTGACGCTCCAGACGGCCATCGGGGCTCCTTGGAAGTCACGGCTTGACCGCGACCGTATATCGCGATGTATCTTGTTAGCGTCACGATACATCGCGACATGCGGTTGAGCCAGACCCCGCACAAATGTGCGGCACGTCTCGTTTGCGTCGTCAACGATCGGGCCGAGCGCGGACGCTGGATAACATCCGCTTGCCGTCCGACGTGGTGTAAGCGTCGCGGCGGCGACCGGTCCGCCGGCGCCAGGGGGACGCCGGAAGACCGAGCATGCGGCGCCGTCGGTGGTAGGCACACCGACGGCGCCGCACCGTATCCGGCGCGACCCATGACGCGCGACGACCGAGCAGCCGCGCCGCCCGTCCAGAACGGCGCGGACCCGTCACGGCGCGGCACATCGCGCGCACCGTTGCCGGCCGACGCTGTGGCAGGGTGATCGCATGGCCGGCTATTCGTCGACTCCGCTGGCACGCAAGCTCGGCATCAAAGCCGGTCACCGCGTGCTGCTCGATGGCGCGACGACCGGCTTCGACCTCGGCGAGCGGCCGGACGCCGTCACCGTGCACCGGCGCGCGTCGGCCGGTCCGTACCACGTGATTGTGTGCTTCTGCGGTGACCGCGCCCGGCTCGAACGCCGATGGTCGCAGTTGCACGCACTGACCACCACGGACGGCATGCTTTGGATCGCGTGGCGGAAGCAGAGCTCCGGTCTAGCAACCGACCTCGGGGACAACGTCATCCGCGACTACGTGCTCACGCATGGCCGGGTCGACGTGAAGGTGTGCGCGATCGACGATGTGTGGTCCGGGATGGGCACCGTCATCCGCCTCACGGACCGACCGAGTCGACGCGACCTCGCTGTTGACACGACACATCGGAGGTGACTGGGACGTGAGCACGGTGGTCATCGAGTCCCGCTACAACGGTCCGGCCGGCTCGGGCAACGGCGGGTGGTCCGCGGGCACGATCGCGGCGCTCGTGGACCGGCCGGCCGGCGCGGTAGTCACGCTTCTCGCGCCACCACCGCTTGCCACACCGCTTTCGGTGGTACGGGATGCCGACCGTGTCAGCGTCGTCGGGCCGGATGGCGTCACGGTCGGCGAAGGCGCACCGGCCGATGTCGACACCGAACCGGTGCCGCCGGTTGACTTCACGACCGCCGTCGAAGCGTCGAAGGACTACTCGGGCCTGGCCGACCATCCGTTCCCGACGTGCTTCGTCTGTGGACCGCAGCGCGCCATCGGCGACGGGCTCCGACTGTTTCCCGGACGTCTCGGATCGGGCCGGACGGCAGCGCCGTGGCGCGTCCCCGATGACGTGACGCCGACCATGGTGTGGGCGGCGCTCGATTGCCCGGGCGGGTGGACAGTCGGCGTCGAAGCGCGGCCGTACGTGCTCGGCCGCATCGCGGTACGCCTGGATGGCGTACCGGCACCTGGCGACGAATGTGTCGTGATGGGTCAGCTGCTGTCATCCGAGGGACGTAAGGCGCTGGTCGCCACCACGCTCTACTCGCCGACCGGCGAGCCGCTCGCACGGTCACGCGCTACGTGGATTGCGATCGCCTGAGGCCGCCACTGGAAGTGTCGGCCTTGGCGCACCGGTCTTGACGGCCGCTCGGCGGTCCGTCACCCTGATCGGACTCACGGGAGGAGTCTCATGTCCGACGGGCAGATCGTCGTGCACGGGTTGACCAAGCAGTATAAGAAGCTGCGTGCCGTTGACGACCTGTCGTTCGCGGTAGAGCCCGGCCGGGTGACAGGCTTCCTCGGCCCGAACGGCGCAGGCAAGACCACCACGCTTCGTATGTTGCTGAATCTGGTGACGCCGACCGCGGGCACCGCGACGATCGGCGGCCAGCGCTATAGCGACATCTCCGATCCGTCGCGCCGCGTCGGCGCGGTGTTGGAGGCGTCCAGCGCTCACAAGGCTCGCAGTGGCCGCAACCATTTGCGCACCATCGCGGCCGCGGCCGGCATGCCGGACAAGCGGGTGGACGAGGTCCTCGCGTTGACCGGTCTCACGCCGGCCGCGAAGCGGAAGTTTCGCGAGTATTCGTTGGGCATGCGCCAACGGCTCGGCATTGCCGCGGCGATGCTCGGCGATCCGGGCGTGCTGATCCTCGACGAGCCGGCGAACGGGCTCGACCCGGAGGGCATCCGGTGGATGCGCGAGTTCCTCGGCAGCCTCGCCGCCCAGGGGCGGACCGTGCTGGTCTCCAGCCATCTGCTGTCCGAGATGCAGCTGCTCGCCGATGACCTCGTCATCATCGCGGCCGGGCGGCTGGTCCGTCAGGGCACCGTCACCGAGATCGTCGCGTCGTCGCAGACCGCGGCGATCGTCTACGTACGCACACCGCAGCCGGACGCGCTGACCGCGGCGTTACGCGAACGAGGCGGCACCGCGACGCCCGCGGCGGACGGCCGCGTGATGGTAGCCGGGATGACGGCGCCCGCGGTCGGCAACGCGGCCTTCGTCGCCGGGGTGGAACTGCACGAACTCGTCACCGAACGGCCCGACCTCGAGGGCGTGTTCCTCGAACTGACACACGCAGAGGCGGCGATCCGATGACCACCACGACGACCAGCCCACAACTGGTGGATGTAACCGCCGACGACGGCGCGCCGCGGCTGCACCTCGGTCATCTGCTGCGCAGCGAGCGCATCAAGATGACGAGCACCAAGTTGTGGTGGTTGTTCGGCATCGCCATCATCGCGGCGACCGGTCTCGCGCTACTGCAGAACATCGGAACGGCCTACGCCGATCTGACCGTACCCGGTGCGGATACCAGCTCATCCGCGGTGGCGCAGGAGTCCGCGAACATCTTCACGTCCGGCCAGTATTTCGGTGGCCTGTTCGTGATGCTGTTCGCCATCCTGTTGATCACGAACGAGTACCACCACCAGACGGCGACCTCGACATACCTTGCGACGCCCCGGCGCACCTTTGTCGTCATCGGGAAGTTCGTCGCGGCGATGATGGCGGCCGCGACGGTATGGGTCGTGACGACCGCGCTCGACCTTGCGTTCGGCAGCATCTTCTTCGCCACGACCAGATTCGATGCGCAGTTCGGTGCCCACGTTGTACAACGCGCGATCCTCATCAACTTGCTGATGTTCGCGCTGTGGGCGGTGTTCGGCGTCGGCATCGGCGCGTTGCTTCGCAGCCAGATCGGCGCCACCGTGACCGCCACCCTGCTCTACACCGTTGGCGTCCTTGCGACGCTGCTGGTATTCGCGTTGCTGCGCAGGTTCGTGTTTCACACCGACGCCATCTTCCAGGGCATGGTCGCGGTTCCGTCGGTCGCCGCACAAGTCGCCGAGGACGCAACACACGTGCCGATCCCCGGCAACCACATACCGCCGTGGTGGGTCGGTGCGCTGGTGATGCTCGGGTACGGCGTCGTGATGGCCGTTGTCGGTACGTTGATCTTGCGGAAGCGCGACATTTCCTGATCGCGTTTGAGGTTCCGAGGCATGGCCGAGATGTGTGGTGCGAGGCTGAGCTCACGACCGGCACTTCGACGGGATGTTCCGTCGGATACCCGACATCGAGGTCGCCTGTGACACGAGACACCGGCACGCCCGATGTCCGTGAACAATGCTTGACCGCGTAGCCTGAACTGGCACTCCGGGCGGTGCGTAGCACACCTCGGCTGACTAGCAATTTCGCGTGGAGAGAACGGCTGTGTCGACCCAGCAGACGTCGCAGGACAACCCCCTCGCCGACTTTGGTCCCAACGAGTGGATCGTCGACGACATGTACCAGCGCTATCTGGCGGACCCGTCGAGCGTCGACGCGGCCTGGCATGACTTCTTCGCCGACTACAAGCCGGTCGTCGAGGTCGCGACGCCGACCTCGGGGCCCTCGTCGCCCTCCTCGACACCGACCACAGCGACGAGCGCCGCGCCGACCACCGCGGCCCCGGCGCCTGCGCCGGCCGGTTCGCCCGCGGCGACGACGTCGGCGGGCACGGCTAGCGCCGCCACGCCTGCCACCGCGCCGGCCCCGGCGGCCGCGCCAAAGGCGCCCGTGGTCAAGACCGACGCCGCCAGGGTGGACGGCGCGAAGCCCGAGGTCACCAAGACCGCGAAGCCCGACGCGACCAGGAAGGATGCCGCACCGGTCGACGCCACGACGAGCCCGATCCGCGGTGCGGCCGCGCGGATCGTGGCGAACATGGACGCGTCCCTCGCGGTGCCGACCGCGACCAGCGTGCGCGCCGTGCCGGCGAAGCTCCTCGCGGACAACCGGATCGTGATCAACAACGCCCTCGCGCGCGGCCGCGGCGGCAAGGTCAGCTTCACCCATCTGATCGGGTACGCGCTCGTCCGCGCGCTCGCCGAGCATCCCGAGATGAACCACGCGTACGCCGAAGTCAACGGCAAGCCGGTGCTGGTCTCGCCGGAGCACGTGAACCTCGGCATCGCAATCGACCTGACCAAGCCGGACGGCTCACGGACGCTCGTCGTACCCAGCATCAAGAAGTGCGAGGAGACGGACTTCCGCGCGTTCTGGGCAGCGTACGAAGACGTGGTGCGCCGGGCCCGCCGCAACGAACTGACGCCGGACGACTTCGCCGGCACCACGATCTCGCTGACGAACCCGGGCGGCATCGGCACCGTGCACTCCCAGCCTCGGTTGATGGCCGGGCAGGGCACCATCATCGGGGTCGGCGCGATGGAATATCCGGCGCCGTTCGCCGGCATGAGCGAACGTCAGCTCGCCGAGATCGCGGTCAGCAAGATTGTGACGCTCACGTCCACGTACGACCACCGCGTCATCCAGGGCGCCCAGTCCGGCGAGTTCCTCAAGGTGATGCACGAGCTGCTGCTCGGCGAGCGCGGGTTCTACGACGAGATCTTCACGTCGCTGCGGATCCCGTACGAGCCCGTGCGCTGGGTCCGCGACGTGTCGCAGGGTGCCGAGGGGCAGATCGACAAGACAGCCCGCGTCATCGAGCTGATCCATGCGTACCGGGTGCGCGGTCACTTGATGGCCGACACCGATCCGCTCGAGTTCCACATCCGTCGCCACCCGGACCTTGACGTGCTCGAGCACGGCCTGACGCTGTGGGACCTGGACCGCACGTTCCCGGTCGGGGGCTTCGCGGGCCAGCAGAAGATGAAGCTGCGCGACGTGCTCGGTGTGCTGCGCGACTCGTATTGCCGTCGCGTCGGCGTGGAATACATGCACATCCAGGACCCGGAGGAGCGGCGCTGGATCGCCGAGCGGGTGGAACGCAAATACGAGAAGCCAACCGTCGAGGAGCAGCGCCACATCCTCGGCCGACTCAATGCCGCCGAGGCGTTCGAGACCTTCCTGCAGACCAAGTACGTCGGCCAGCGGCGCTTCTCGCTGGAGGGCGGCGAATCGCTGATCCCGCTACTCGACGAAGTGCTGAGCAACGCCGCCGAGCGTGGCCTCGACGAGGTGGTTCTCGGCATGGCGCACCGCGGCCGGCTCAACGTGCTCGCGAATATCGTCGGCAAGCCGTACGAGAAGATCTTCAACGAGTTCGAGGGCCATCTCGACCCGAAGATGGCGCAGGGCTCCGGTGACGTGAAATACCACCTCGGCATGGACGGCAAGTTCACTACCGCCGATCAGCAGCACACCATCGCAGTGTCGTTGGTGGCCAACCCGTCGCACCTCGAGGCGGTCGACCCGGTGCTCGAGGGCATCGTACGAGCCAAGCAGGACCGCATCGACCGCGGCCTGGAGGGCTACACGGTCCTCGCGCTGGCCATCCACGGCGACGCCGCGTTCGCCGGGCAGGGCGTGGTCGCCGAGACGTTGAACCTGTCGCAGCTTCGCGGCTACCGCACCGGCGGCACGATTCACGTGGTGGTCAACAACCAGGTCGGCTTCACCACCGCGCCGGAGTATTCGCGGTCGTCGCTCTACAGCACCGACGTCGCGCGCATGATCCAGGCGCCGATCTTCCACGTGAACGGCGACGACCCGGAGGCGGTCGTCCGGGTGGCACGCCTGGCGCTGGAATACCGCGTCGCGTTCAACAAGGACGTCGTCATCGACATGCTCTGCTACCGCCGTCGCGGGCACAACGAAGGCGACGACCCGTCGATGACCAACCCGCAGATGTACGCGATCATCGACACGAAGCGCTCGGTGCGCAAGCTCTACACCGAGGAGCTGATCGGCCGCGGCGACATCTCGCTGGACATGGCCGAAGAGTCGCTTCGCGACTTCCAGCAACAGCTCGAAACGGTGTTCAAGGCGACCCGCGACGCGTCCGCGTCGGTACGCACGACTCGCGAGCGGCTCGTCGAGCCGGAACCGACGGTGGCGACCGCCATCCCGGCCGGCATGGTCAAGGCGATCGGCGACGCCCACATCGAGCTGCCGGCCGGTTTCACGCCACACAAGCGGATCGCGCAGTTGCTCGAACGGCGCGCGAAGATGGCGGCCGAGGGCAACATCGACTGGGGCTTCGCGGAGATCATCGCGTTCGGCTCGCTGCTGGCGCAGGGCGTCACGGTGCGGCTGTCCGGTCAAGACTCCCGTCGGGGTACGTTCGTCCAGCGGCACGCGGGCATCGTCGACGCCGAGAACGGGCACGACTATCTGCCGCTGTCCGCCGTGGCGACCGACGGCGGGCGGTTCTTCGTCTTCGACTCGCTGCTGTCCGAATACGCGGCGATGGGCTTCGAATACGGCTACTCCGTCGAGAATCCCGACGCGCTGGTCATCTGGGAAGCGCAGTTCGGCGACTTCGCGAACGGTGGGCAGACGGTCGTCGACGAGTTCATGTCATCCGGCGAAGCGAAGTGGGGCCAGCGCACCGCGCTGACGCTGCTGCTGCCGCATGGTCATGAGGGGCAAGGCCCGGACCACACATCGGGTCGCCCGGAGCGCTACCTCCAGCTCGCCGCCGAGGACAACATTCGCATCGCGATCCCGTCCACGCCGGCGAACTACTTCCACCTGTTGCGGCGTCAGGCATTGTCGGCCAAGCGCAAGCCGCTCGTGGTGTTCACGCCGAAATCGTTGCTGCGCCACCGCCTCGCCGTCTCGTCGATCGCCGACTTCACGACGGGTACGTTCGCCCAGGTCATCGGTGACAGCGGGGTGAACGGTGTGCCGCTGCATCCGGCCGGTGTGACACGGGTGCTGTTGTGCACCGGCAAGCTCTACTACGACCTGCTGCAGGCGCGCGCCGACCGGGGCATCACGAACGTCGCGATCACCCGGGTGGAACAGCTCTACCCGTTGCCGGTCGACGAGGTGAAGGCGTCATTGGCGACCTACCCGAACGCGACCGACGTGGCATGGGTCCAGGAGGAGCCGGCGAACCAGGGTGCGTGGTCGTTCATCGCACTGAACCTGACCGAGCAGCTCGACGGCGTACCGCTTCGTCGCATTTCGCGTCCGGCGGCGGCCGCGCCGGCGGTGGGTTCCGCGAAGTTGCACGAGGTGGAGCAGGCCGCGGTGATCGAGGCGGCGCTGCCGAGCGCCTGACGCGCGTCGTTCACGGTCGCCATGCCGCGCTGTGGCGACCGACCGGTCACATCCGGAGGTATCCATGTACTTCACCGATCGCGGCATCGAAGAGCTCGCGGATCGGCGCGGGGAAGAGACCGTGACCCTGGAGTGGCTCGCCGGCTGCCTGCGCGACTTCGTCGATCAGAACCCGGAGTTCGAAGTGCCGATCGAGCGACTGGCGACGTGGCTCGCGCGGCTCGACGATCCCGACGATCTGGACTGACGGCCTAGCGCAGGATGCCGGTGTGGCCAAGCGAATAGCGACCGGGCTGCGGCCACACGCAGAGGCCGTGCGGTCCGGCGCCCACCGGAATCTTGCGGATCAGATGCCCGTTCGCCGTCGAGATCGCGTACACCACGCCGTTGTACCGGCCGGACAGCCACAAAACCTTGCCGTCCGCGGAGATGCCGCCCATGTCGGGACTGCCGCCGCCGGGGATCCGCCAAGTGGCGGCGATCTTGTTGTCGGCGAAGCGTACGACGGAGATCGAGCCGGCACCGCGGTTCGTCACGTAGAGGTACTTCGAGTCTCGGCTGACGTAGAGTCCGTGCGCGCCTGCACCGGTACGCAGCAGTCGGGGCGCGGTGAACCGGCCACCGTCCAAAATCCACACGCCACCGGACATCATGTCGGCCACGTACCACGTCCTGCCGTCCGGTGCGATCTTCACGTCCTGTGGCATCGGCATCACGCCCGGCAGACGCATCTCGGCGACCACGCGTCGTGTCGTGATGTCGATCTTGAGCAGATCGCCGGAGAACTCGCAGCTGACGATCATGTAACGGCCGTCGGCCGAGAAATCGGCGTGGTTCACGCCGCCGCAGTTCACGTGGACCACCGACTGCACCTTCATGGAGTGCGGATCGCGGAACACGATCTCGCGCCGCGCCTCGGCCATCACGACGGCGGACGCGCCGTTCGGCGTGAAGTAGAGGTTGTACGGGTCGTCGACCGGCACCGGCTTCCCGAACGCACCCGTGACCGGGTTGATCGGCGTCAGCGCGTTGCCACGGTCGCTGTTGACCCAGAGCGTCCTTAGGTCCCAGGACGGTACGACGTGCTCCGGGCTGACCGGCACCCGTACCGTTTCGAGGACCCGGTACGTCGCTGGATCGATGACCGACACGGTATTGCTGAGGTTGTTCGGGACGTAGATGCGGGGCAGGTCACCGCGTACCACCGGCGAGAGCATGCCCGGCCGATCGGCCGCGTACAGGTCGGATGGATCTAGTGGCGCCGGCATGCCCGGCAGCAGATCGGAACGCTCGGTACCACTAGGCTGCGTACCACTGGGCGATGGTGACGCCGGCGACGCGACCGGCGCCGCACCGGCCTCGCGTCCAGCCGAGGACGGCCCCGAGATCGCGGCTGTCGACGACGTGTGGCGCCGCGATCCGGAGTCTCGCAAGTCGACGATGAAGGCCGCGACCACGAGCGCCGCGGCCGCGACGATCGCGACGAGGCCCGGCCCGCGACGCGGTCTCGATGGGGTCATGCGGTCGCCGCCCGGCCGCTCATTGGCTCATCAATTCGGTCATCGTCATCGGTCGGAGCCCTCGGCGCCTCAGCCCGGCCAACACCGTGGGCACCGCGGCCACGGTCTGCGCGTGTCCCGCGTGCATGCTGACGATGGATCCATTGCGCGCCAGGCGAAGCACCGTCGCGACGATCGCGTCCA
>DASTMZ010000094.1:0-12348 GCA_035713725.1 Micromonosporaceae bacterium | reverse complement strand
GAATGCGGCACCGGCCAGCGCGTTGGCCTGCTCCGGGCCGACCTCCACATCAGCGACGGTCTGGAACCAGTCACCCACCGCAGGCCACTCCCATAGGCCGCTACGGTAGACGGTCTCCCTGGTGACTCCGAGCGTCCGCGCGGCCTAGTCGGCTGTCGGACGCTGGGCACGAACTGGCACCAGCGCGGGCACGCGTCGCGCGTAGTCAACGTACGCGTCGCCAAGCTCACGCATCAGTTTGCGTTCCTCGAATCTGATGCCGACGAGGATGTACGCCGTGCCGCCGAGCGCGAAGAACAGATGACCGACGGACATGCGAGGCGTTGCCCAGAACGCGATCAACAGGCCGAGCATCATCGGGTGGCGTACCCATGCGTAGAGCCACTTCTCCGAGAAGCCCGGCGACTGGTAGGCGTGCCCGTCGTCGCCGGCCGCGTACGTCTGACGGAGTCCGAGAAAATCCAAGTGATCGATCATGAAAGTGGACGACACCGCGACGACCCACCCGATGGCGTAGAGCACCCAGACGAGGCCGGCCCACGGCTGCGCGTTGACCCACCACAAGTGCGCGGGCACCGACTGCCACTGCCAGAACAACAACATGAGCGCGAGGCTGGACGCCAGCACATAGGTGCTCCGCTCGGTGGCGGCCGGCAGCCACGCTGCCAACCATTGTTTGAACCGAGGTCGCGCCATCACGGTGTGCTGGATGGCGAAGACCATCAGCAGCGCCGCGTCGACGAGCAGCGCCAGCCATGTCGCGCGCCGAGCCGGCCGGTCGACGATCAGCGGGACCCCGACGTCGGCCAGGAACAGCACCGCCCAGGCCGATGCGAGCAGAAACGACCCGTACGAGGTCCCTGCGTACCCAAGAATTGCCGCGCGGACCGCTGGACGACGGACCGCGTGCGAAAGTTCGCTCATCTGGCCGATGTTCGCTGACTGCGAGACCGGCCGCAGCGGGGGAAATACCGCAGTTTCGCCGAACGACTCGATCGCGAACGACTCGATCGCGAACGACCCGATCGCGAACGACACGAACGAACGACACGAGCCCTAGCCGCCGGCCACGAACCAGGCGGCGATCTGGGACCGTGAGCGGAAGCCGAGTCGATCCCGGATCCGCTCGACGTGCGATTCGGCCGATCGTTCGGTGATGTAGAGGCGCTCGGCGATTTCCCGGTTCGTCAAACCTTCGGTGACCAACGCGGCCACCTCACGTTGGCGTGCGGTCAACGAGGGTACGACTGGCCGGCGCAGCGTCGGCAGGCCGAGGAAGCCGCGAATCGACTTGGCCAGCGCGTCAACGTCGCCGACGTACGGCAGATGATCCCGGCCCGGCAGCACCTCGAGACGGGCGCCGCGAATGCCGTCGGCGAGCGCCCTGCCTTGCTCGAGCGGCGCAGCACGGTCGCGTTCGCGGTGCACCACGAGCGTCGGTGCGTCGATGTGCCCGAGCAGACCGGCGATGTCGACCTGATACGACAACGCGAGCATCTCGCGTGCCGTCTCCGCTGCGGCGGCCTCGCGTTGGTACGCAACGAATGCCGTTCTCGTGGCCGCATCCGCGTCCGGCGCGAAGATGTCGGCCAGCACGTCCGAGCCGAGTCCCCAGTGCTTCGCGACCAGCCCGAGGACGTGTTGTTGCACAGCCGCGTCGGCGATCGCCGACCCGCGAACCCATCCGCCGTAGAGCACCAGGTGCGTCACGCGATCCGGGTGGGCGGCCGCCCATGATGCCGCGACGGCCGCCCCGAACGACGTACCCAGCAGGTCGAATCGCTCGGTACCGACCGCGGCGATCACCGCGTCGAGTGTCTCCAGCTCGAGATCCATCGATGGTGGACGGTCGGTGTGACCGGACAGTCCGCAGCGGGCCTTGTCGTAGCGGACCAGGGTGCGACCGCGCGCCAGCGATTCGTAGAGGCCGCGCTCGGGTGGCATCGCCCAGCTGCGTTCGAGATGTGTGAGCCAGCCGGGCGCGTACACGAGGAACCGACCGGTGCCGACCGATGCGTACGCGATCTTCGTGCCGTCGCCCAACCGAGCACTGGCGATGCGCTGTTCCACGGTCACCATTCTGCGCAACAAAACGCCGGGCCGGCCCTCAGTGGGCCGGCCCGGCGCTCGTCACTTTGTCAATGCGTGGTCACTCGCTAAACGCGTCCGGGCAGAAGCTGTCCAGGTTGCTGACGTCGGTCATGTCATCGCCGAGGGTCTGCAGATCGTCCAGCGAGGTGATCTTGCCGATCTCGGTGTTGAGTTCGTCCGCGGCCGTGTTCAGCGACTTGCGGAGATTCGCGTCGGCGGCCTTCGCGGCCTCGGCGCGCAACACCGTGACCAGCTGGCCGAGTCCGGCCTTCACGGCCGTGATGACCTGCGGTCCGGCACTCGCGGCCGCGTTCGGGTCGGTCAGGTTCAGAGAACCCATCGCACCCAGGATGCTGCTCTCCAGCGCCTGACCCTGCGAGCTCAGGTCCTGGCAGATCTGACTCGTGCTTTCGCCGCCACCCGTGCCACCCGTGCCGCCGGTGCCGGGCGAACTCGAGCCGCAGGCCGTCAGGCCGCCGACCAGGACGAGGCCGAGCGCGGCGACCGGAACCGATCGCGCGATCCAGCGTGGGGTGTGGAACGTCATGCTGATCTCCCCTGACCTTTCGGGGTTGGGTCCGCCCCGGGGTTAGCGCGGACCTTCTGCACAGTAAAGGGGACGCACAAGCTGCCCGCCCACGAGTCCGAGTGATGCGTGTCCGAACTCTGTGGATGGACCACGTAAGCGCACAGCACATCCAACCCCGCTGCCGTACCCGTCGCAACCGCATGTCCGGAGGACGACACCCCCCTCGTCAGACGTCCGGCACGGGCCGAGCAGCTTCATCGGCACACCAATCCGTGTGCCTCGATACGTCGGCCTCGGTGGGATATGCGCGGTTATGTTCTGACGTAGATTCCGGCGTCGACACGGGGGTGCGTGATGTCCGATCCATCGGCCGAGCAGCGGTCCATTCTTCCCATTCCGAACGTGGCGCCGACCGCGCTGACCACGTACGACGCCCGAGACCCGGATACTGAATTCCCGCCCATCCGGCCGCTGCGGCCGCCGGCCGGCTCGCCGAACGTACTGTTGATCTTGTTGGACGATGTCGGGTTCGGTGCATCGAGCGCGTTCGGCGGCCCGGTGAACATGCCGACCGCCGAGCGGCTCGCCGGCGGCGGGTTACGGTTCAACCGGTTCCACACCACCGCGCTGTGCTCCCCCACGCGCGCCGCGCTGCTGTCCGGCCGCAACCACCACACGGTCGGCATGGGGACGATCACGGAGCTTGCGACGTCGGCGCCGGGTTACACCGGCGTCCGTCCCAACACGTGCGCGCCGCTGGCCGAGATCTTGCGATTGAACGGGTACGCCACCGCGCACATCGGCAAGTGCCACGAGGTGCCGGTGTGGGAGACGAGCCCGGCCGGACCGTTCGACCGCTGGCCGACCGGTAACGGTTTCGAATACTTCTACGGGTTCATCGGCGGCGAGACGAACCAGTACTACCCGGACCTCGTCGAGAACACCACGCCGGTCGAGCCGGACCGGTCGCCTGCAGATGGGTACCACTTGATGCCCGACCTCGCGGACCACGCGATCCGGTGGATCCGCCAGCAGAAGGCGCTCACGCCAGATCGGCCGTTCTTCGCGTACCTCGCGCCCGGCGCGACGCACGCGCCGCATCACGTGCCACCGGAGTGGGCCGACCGGTACAAGGGCCGGTTCGACAAGGGCTGGGACGTGCTGCGCGAGGAGACCTTCGGGCGGCAGAAGCAGATGGGCTCCGTACCCACGGATTGTGATCTGACCGCGCGCCACGACGAGATTCCCGCGTGGGACGACATGGACGACGAGTTGAAGCCCGTGCTTTTGCGGCAGATGGAGATTTACGCCGGCTTCCTGGAATACGCCGACCACCATGTCGGCCGCGTGATCGACAGCCTTGAGGCGCTCGGGATCATGGACGACACGCTCGTGTACTACATCATCGGTGACAACGGCGCATCGGCCGAAGGCTCGTTGCAAGGCACGCTGAACGAGATCGCGATAGCCGAGGATCCGACCATCGAGACGCCTGCATATCTGCGAACGAACATCGACAAATTCGGTGGGCCCGATGCCTACAACCACTACGCGGTCGGTTGGGCGCACGCGATGTGCACGCCGTACCAGTGGACGAAGCAGGTCGCGTCGCACTGGGGCGGAACGCGGAACGCGACGATCGTGCACTGGCCGAGCCGGATCAAGGCCGGCGGCGGCTACCGGAGCCAGTTCTGCCACGTGACGGACGTCGCACCGACCGTGCTCGAGGTGGCTGGGTTGCCGCAACCGTCCACCGTGCACGGCGTCACGCAAGAGCCGATGCACGGCGTGAGCATGGCGTACGCGTTCGACGACGCGTACGGCGCTGAGCGCCACGACACGCAGTACTTCGAGATGATGTGCAACCGCGGCATCTACCACAAGGGATGGTCGGCGATCACGAAGCACCGTACGCCGTGGGAGGTACATGGTGAGGGTGTGCCGTTCGACGAGGACGTATGGGAGCTATACGACGGCTCGAAGGACTGGACGCAAGCGCACGACCTGGCCGGTCGGATGCCGGACAAGCTGGTGGAGTTACAGCGGTTGTTCCTGATCGAGGCGGCCAAGCACAACGTGCTGCCCCTCGATGACCGGATGGTCGAGCGCGTGAACCCGGACATGGCCGGGCGGCCGGTGCTGATCCACGGCGATTCGCAGATGCTCTTCGACGGCATGATCGGGCTGCAGGAGAACTGCATGCTCAACCTGAAGAACAAGTCGCACAACATCACCGCGGAGATCACTGTGCCGCAGGGCGGTGTGCACGGCGTGATCGTGAACGAAGGCGGCGTCACCGGCGGATGGGTGCTCTACCTGACCGACAAGGGTCGACTCGCCTACCACTACAACTTCCTCGGCATGAAGCGCACGACGTTGACGAGTGACGCCGCCGTACCGGCCGGCACACATCAGGTACGGATGGAGTTCGCGTACGACGGCGGCGGGATCGGCAAGGGCGGCACCGCGACGTTGTACATGGACGGGAAAGCGGCCGGCAGCACCCGGATCGACCGTACCCACGCGTTCAACTACTCACTTTGCGAGACGGGTGGCGTCGGCAAGGATGCCGGATCGCCGGTGAGCAACGAATACCCGGCCGACGGGTACGCGTTCACCGGCGACATCAACTGGGTGCGGTTGGACATCGGGCGAGACAGCCAGGACCACCTCCTCGATCCGGCGCAACTGTTCCAGTTCGCGGTCAGCCGGCAGTAACCCCGGTCGCCTGGCCGCCGACGTCCGTCGTGGCAAGCCACCGCGAACCGGCGCGGTCGACCGGCAGTAAGCCGTCGCCGTCATCCGCTGGTAACCATCGCGCCGTATGATTCCGCGGCGTGAGCGCACCCGCGGCGCCGCGGGCCGGTGAGCTAGCGCGGCGGCTGGGCCTGTTCGACGCGGTCGTCGTCGGGCTCGGTTCGATGATTGGCGCCGGAATCTTCGCGGCGCTGTCGCCGGCCGCGGCTGCGGCACACGGCGCGGTGGTCCTTGGGCTCGTCGTCGCCGCCGTGGTGGCCTACTGCAACGCGACGTCGTCTGCCCGCCTGGCCGCGCGCTATCCGGCCTCCGGCGGCACCTACGTATACGGACGCGAACGCCTCGGCTCGTTTTGGGGCTACCTCGCCGGCTGGAACTTCGTGGTCGGCAAAACCGCGTCGTGCGCGGCAATGGCGTTGACGGTCGGTGCGTACGCGTGGCCGTCCCAGGCGCGCCTCGTTGCAGTTGCCGCCGTCGTCGTACTGACCGCGGTCAACTACGTCGGCGTACAGAAGTCGGCGTGGCTGACGCGCGTGACCGTCGCGGTCGTGCTCGCGATCCTTCTGATTCTCGTGGCGGTGTGCTTCTCGTCCCGCTCGCTCGACTTGGTGAGCCCGGCGTTGGGCGCGACCGCACACGGCGTGCTGCAGTCCGCTGGGCTGTTGTTCTTCGCGTTTGCCGGCTACGCGCGCATCGCCACACTGGGCGAGGAGGTGCGCGACCCGGCCCGTACGATTCCGCGCGCTATCCCGATCGCGCTGGCCATCACGCTCGCGGTTTACGCCGCCGTGGCGCTGGCCGTGCTCGGCGTGCTCGGACCGGCTCGGCTGGCCGCGTCGACCGCGCCGCTCGCCGACGCGGCACGCGCCGTGGGAGCCGCCTCGCTCGTGCCGGCGGTACGCGTCGGTGCCGCCGTGGCAGCGTTGGGCTCGCTGCTCGCGCTGATCCTCGGCGTGTCGCGCACCACGCTCGCCATGGCACGCGACCGCCACTTCCCGCACACGCTGGCCGCCGTGAATCAGCGGTACGGCGTGCCGCACCACGCCCAGCTAGCGGTCGGCGTCGTCGTCGCGATCCTGGCCGCCACCACGGATCTGCGCGGCGCTATCGGGTTCTCGTCGTTCGGCGTGTTGCTCTACTACGCCATCGCGAACGCGTCGGCGTGGACGCTGACGGCCGACGAAGGGCGCCCGCCGGTGGCCGTACCCGTCGTGGGTCTGATCGGATGTGCGACGTTGGCGCTGGCGCTGCCGCTGTCGTCGGTGGTCGTCGGCGCGGGCGTTGCCTCGCTAGGCGCGGCCGTCTTTGCGGCCCGGCGGCTCTACCAGCGCGACCGAGCACCGAGTTCCGGTTGACGTCCCGCGCCACGGCTCACGAAGCTGTCCGCGTGTTGCCGCTGGGTGAGATCGCGCACGTCAGCGACACGCTCGACGCCGATCGACGAGCACCGCGTTTCGGGTTTGCGCTAGTCGATCGGCTGGTGCGCAATGGACGGTGGCTGTCGCCCGGCGAACAACCAACCGCCGGCCGCCGCCAGCAACGGCAGGCCGACCAAAATGATCAGCAGATTCGTCGCCGGTACGCTGCACAGCGACGAGAGGCTGTCGCCACCGGCGTCGCTACGGAACCACGCGATCGCCGCGATGTAACCGCCGACCGTGCCGAGGACCGCGCCGAGAAGCGCGAGCGCACCAGCGGTTGCTGCGGTGATGGCACGCCGCATCGGGCCGCTCGCCCCGGTCGCCACCTGCGTGCGCAGGTCGCGGGACGTCTCGGCACGGATCAGCCCGATGGTCATGGCCAGGATGCCGAGCGCGAGCAGGATGCCGGCCGCGGTCGCCCAGTTGAGAACGTCGGCTGAGGTCGGTGCCTCGGATGCCGTTTCGACGCTGAGCCCAGTGTCCGCAGCGGCCTGCCGTGCACTGGCGATCTGCTCAGCGGTGAGCGGATGCGGCGTTTGCAGCAGCCAGCCGGATGCGCGCTGGTCGAGCCCAAGCCTCTCGACCGCTCGCTGTGTGATGACTGTGTTCGGCGCCGACGTACCAGATGGCAACGCGTCGACCTCTTGCATCTGCGGGTTCGCGACACAGTCGGAGACTGGACACGGGAACGAGTCGGGCCCGCTCGGTGGCGTGTCAAAGTATGCGCCGTACACAAGGAGCATCTTCGACGTCGATGCCAACCCCGGTCGCATCGTGACGATGTCGGCGTCGGATCGGATGGCGCTCGGGCTGATGCCGTACGCGATGAGCAGCGATGGCGTGGCCACGTAGAGCGGGCCGGACCAATTGCGTCCGGGCGCGGCGTGTTGGAGAGTCGCGCTCGTCGAGTCGAGTTCGACAAGCCAGTGGCTGCCGAGCGCCGCCGCGATCCGGGAAGCCGTCAAACGCAGCTTCGCGGTCTCTGCTGGGGTCACTGGTTCGCAATGCGGATCACAGCCCGGCCCGCCGCCCTTCACCTGCAGGATCAGCTGGGTGGACGACAAATTCGGGCCGACGTAGTCCAGCGGGTTGGCGTAGCGCGCCGCGGTCGCAACGCATACGAGCACCGCGATGAGCACGGCGACACTGATGGCCGCGAGGCACGCACCGGATCGTGCTCGGTAGCGTGCCAGATCGCGGATCGCCAGCCGTACGCCCACCGGTGCGCGACGAGCCACCCGCGCAAGCACGGCGATCGCGCTCGGCGCCAACAGGACCACGCCGGCGGTCAGGGCGACGAAGCCAGCGACGAGTTCCAGCGCGCCGGATCCGTTGCCGTTGCTGCGTCCGGACCACGTCAACAGTCCGAACGCGGCGACCAGCAAGACCACGGCGGGTACCACTGATCGATGCGCGTACCGCCGCGGCAGTGCCGGCCGGCCGGACAGCGCCGTGACGATCGGGATCCGCGTCATCGAGCGTGCTGGTTGCGACGCGGCAAGGTACGACGTGACGATCGCCAGCACCATCGCCGGAATGATCACCGTCCACGGCAGCTGCCACGTGCCGATCACGTGATGCACGCTTGCTTGCAGACGCGGCCGGTAGGCCAGCCATGCAGCGAGACCGACCAGTGCCCCAGTCAGTGTGCCGACGACACCCACGACGACGCCGTTTGCCCGTACCACTAAACGAATGTTGCGGTCCGAGGCACCGACCGCGCCGAGCATCCCGATCGCGCGCAAGCGGCGCTGTGCCAGGACCGTGAATCCGGCGACCGCGACCAGACCGATCAGCAGCAGGCCGACGGTGGCGATGGCGAGCACGACCGTCTGCGGATTGATGACACTGCCTTGCGCTGCGCTTTCGACACCTGGAAGGAGGTCGGACGGTGCGACGCTGGGTGCGTCGAACAGCACAGTGATCTGGGTCGGAGACGTCACCTGTCCCGGCGCGACGAGCGCGAACGCATCCAGAAGCGACTGGGGATTCTGCACGATGCCGACGACACGTCGCGCCTGCCCAATCGCACGCCACTCGGCACCGATCTTCAGGTGGAGTGTCTTTGCCAGATCGCCGGTCAGCGCGACTTCGCTGGCGCCGACCGGAAACCGGCCGGACACGAGGTTCAGCATCGGCGTGCCGAACGCGCCGTGCGGGTCCTGCGCACGAAGGGCGTACGTCTCCACGGAACCCGGGAGAAACAGCGTCTGGTTCTCGATCACATCGAGAGTGCCGAACCGTTCGCGTAGCGTCTGGAGATCCTCGGTGAGCAGCGCGTCGGATCCGGGCAGCGAAGTGGCGTAGCTAGCCGTGCCGAAGCCGGCGTTGGCCGGTGGTGGGGAGTCGGCGGCCACCGCCGATCCGACGAACGTCGCACCGACCGCAGCACCGATCAGCACCAGCATCAGCAGATGCTGCCGCCACTCGGCGCGGAACAGTCGCCAAGCCCAGCGGACCACGGCTCGACGTGCGATTCGCCGCCGGCCGCGCGGCTCGAGGTCGATCGCTGGGTCGATGGGCGGGCGGCCGATGGTCGCGGTCACGACGCGGGCCCACGCGTGAGCAGCGACTCCGGGCCGGCGAGCCGGCTCGTCTCGTCGACGAGGTGACCGTCTCGAATGAACACGACTCGATCGGCCCACGACGCTAACTGCGCATCGTGCGTCACGACAATCGCCGCGACGCCGCGACGGCACGCGGCCACAATCAGGCGCATCACGGCTTCCCCGTTGACCGAGTCGAGGGCGCCGGACGGTTCGTCGGCCAGCAGGAGGCGTCGGTCGCCGACCGCCGCGCGGGCGATCGCGACGCGTTGCCGCTCGCCGCCGGACAGCTCGTCCGGGAACCGTGCCGCGTGATCGGCCAGCCCAAGCTCGTCCAGTGCCGCCATCGCGGTCACGCGCGCTTTGCGCGGCGACAGGCCGTCGAGTTCAAGCGGCAGCGACACGTTCTCCGCCGCGGTAAGCCCGGGCAGCAGGTTGAAATCCTGGAAGACGTAGCCGATCGTCCGGCGGCGCAGCCGTGCCTTGGTGTTGCGCGACATCGTCGACATCGCGACGCCACCGATGACTACGTCGCCGCTCGTCGGGTCTTCCAGGCTGCCGGCAATCGTGAGCAGCGTGCTCTTGCCCGATCCGCTCGGGCCCATCACGGCCACGAGGGTGCCGGCGTCAACCGACAGGTTGACATGTTGGAGGGCAAGCACTTCAGCGGCTCGCTCGCCGTACACCTTGGATACATCGCGCAGCTCGAGGAAGCTCATCGGCGCACGCCCACCCTCCGTCGTAGCCTCGGCATCGCCCCCGTCGGCACCGGTTCTGCTTGTTCGATCGATGCTCGCTTCAGACGACCCTCGGCGGTGTCGAGCCAGCGGACAACGGCGTCGAGGCGGTAGAGCTCGGCGTCGACGACCAACGCGAAGTTGAGGTCGACGTCGGCCTCGTCCTCCTTCAGATGCGTCCACTGCTGCATCACTTCGACGACGTACCGGCGATGGACCTGGATCACCTCGTGCACGTCGATGCCCGGGATTCGCACCGCCATCAGCACCTTGATGACGAGCTCGTCGCGGGGCGGCAGGTCGAGATCCGGTGGCGTACGCAGCCACCGCGCCAGCTCGGCACTGCCGTCCGCGGTGATGCGGAAGCCCTTCTGTGGCCCGATGTCGTCCGCGTCGTCAGACTCCACGAACCCGTCGCGCTCGAGTCGCTGCAGCGTCGTGTAGATCTGGCCAACGTTGAGCGGCCACACCTCGCCGGTCCGGGCCTCGAACTCCTGGCGAAGCTGCAGCCCGTATTTCGGACCTTCGGTCAACAACGCGAGAACGGCATGGCGGACACTCATGGGTCGCTCCTCGACGGGTACATGCGTGCGGCTTCGCCCAACACATGCCAGCGTGATCATCAAGGGTAGGATACTTGGTATACTGTGCCTCGAAGTGGGTCCGTTGCGATATCCGGGATGACCCTGATCTGACCCCGAGAACGCGCCGCCGAGCCGGCGCGCCGAGCAGCCGAGCCTTACGACGCCCGCTCCGGTCCGTCGCCCGGTCCGTCGCCCGGACGCCAACCCGCGGTCGCGAGGACAACCCCGTGGTTGCCGCCGGTGGCATTCAGTTCATACGTCCGAAGCTCCGACCAGTCGAACATCTCGCGAACCTCGGTAAGCGATGTCGATTCGACCTTCTCGTACACCTGCACGGCGTAGACCATCTGGTGACGGGTGAAGCGTCCAGCGAGTGTGGCGATCACCTCAGCGATCGGCGGACTTGTCCGACGCAAATCCAAGCCGGTCTCCGCGTCGAGGGCATCGCCCCACGGCGGAGCCACGAAGGTGACCACCAGATGATCATCTGGGATGGGGCACTCATGCAACAGACGCTCGTAGTTACCAGCGGAAAGCAGCACTTGCCGGTCAAGCTTCGCGAGGTTGTCACGAGTGAGCGCGGACACGTGTGGGTCGAGTTCAAACGCGAGCCCGGTAGAGCGCGGCAGTGTCCGCAGGATCCAGTAGATGGTGTTGCATGAGCCGGCGAACGGATCGACCACGGTCACGTCACGCCTCCGCGCGAGGTCGACGAGAGCGGCGATGTCGTCGGCGACTGCTCGCGCCAAGGCATCCTTGGTGCACTCCACCGCGGTACGGCCCAGCAGACGGATACCGCGCGCGTACCACTGCGCGGGTGTCATGCCGTACAGCGATAGATAGTCCGGATCGCCGAAGCTGTCAGTGCCGTACGCATGGGCCTCAGGCAGTGTCAGCACATCATTGCGCTTGCGCCCGAGCAGAAGGAGCGCACGGTCGTAGCGTGGCTGGTGGTCGTCTGGGGACGACCCGCGGTCGTTGCTGATCATGAGCGGTGGCGGCGGGATTTGAACCCGCGGAGGGCTTGCACCCTCACACGCTTTCGAGGCGTGCTCCTTAGGCCACTCGGACACGCCACCGCCGAGTAGGTTACCCGACTTGGCCGATCTGGTGCCGCCGGGTATGCGGCCGCTTCCCGAGGCAACGCCGGCATCGTTGCGGAGTCGCCGCGGTCTCCGTTTCGAAGGAGGCCGGCCCACGAGGCCTGCCGACGGCGGATCTCGCGGCCTGGCAGGATCATGGCCATGAGTACCCATATCGGCGCGCAGCCCGGCGCGATCGCGCCACGAGTGCTGTTGCCGGGTGACCCGTTGCGGGCGAAGTGGATTGCCGACACGTTCCTGGACGGCGCCGAGTGCTATTCGACGGTCCGGAACATGTTGGGCTTCACCGGCCGCTATCACGACGTCGAGGTCTCGATCCAGGGCTCCGGCATGGGTATGCCGTCCGCGTCGATCTATGCGCACGAGCTGATGGCCGAATACGGCGTGACCACGCTGATCCGGGTCGGCAGTTGCGGGGCGATCACCGACGATCTGCAGCTTCGTGACGTCATCGCGGCGAGTGCCTCGTGCACCGACTCGGCACTGAACCGCGTGCGCTTCGACGGCCTCATCGACTACGCACCGGTCGCCGACTTCGGTCTCCTCCGCTCCGCGGTGGACGCTGCCGAAGCGCACAGCA
>DASTMZ010000093.1:0-11988 GCA_035713725.1 Micromonosporaceae bacterium | reverse complement strand
GGTGTACGAGGTCGACGCGTTGGGCCGCCACACGTCGCCGCAGTTGCACGGTCGCGCCCTCGACCCAGGTGCGGTCGATCGCGTCCAGGGCGGCGCTGCCGCGCTGACGACCAACGTACGCTTCGACGGCCGTACGTACCTCGTGCGCACCGCGCGGCGTGGCGGCGCCACCGTCCAAGCCGGGCTCGATCTGACCAACCAGACGTCCCAGCGCCGCCGGGTCCTCGGCAGCCTGGCCGCGGTGGCCGTCGTCGGGATCGGGCTCGCTCTGCTGATCGGCCGGATCATTGCGCTGCGTGCCATCGGGCCGCTCGGCGACGCCATTGCCCGGCAGCAGCGATTCGTCGCGGACGCTAGTCACGAGCTACGAACGCCACTGACGCAACTGCATACCCGCGCGCAGATAATCGAGCGTGACATCGACCAAGAACAACAGCCGAAGGTGGCCGCGGACGCGGCTCGATTGGTTCGCAGCACCCGCCAGATGAGCGACATCCTTGACGACCTGCTGGCCTCCGCGCAGATTCAAGCTCATCCGCCCGACCTCGAACACGTTGATCTAGCGCAGATCGCAGCCGAGGTCGTCGACGCCGACCGCGACCGAGCCGCTGCGAAACAGATCGAACTGACCACCGCCAAGGATGGCGGCCCGCATACCGTCATCGGTTCACCGACCGCGCTGCGCCGTGTCCTAGGCGCGCTTCTCGACGACGCGTTAGGCCACACCACCTCGGGTGGTCACGTCGCCGTCAACGTCGAAACCCCGGATCCCAAACACGTCGTCTGCACCGTCCGCGACGACGGCACTGGCTTCGACGCCGCCACCGCACGGACGATGTTCGACCGATTCGGGCGTGGTGCGCACGGCGGTGGCCGAAGGTACGGGCTCGGACTTGCCCTGGCCCGCGAAATCGTCGCCGCCCACCGCGGAACCATCACCGCCAGCAGTACGCCCGGTCAAGGCGCTACCTTCACCGTTGCGCTTCCGGCGGCTAGCAACCAGGATCGAACCGACGTCGCCGGCTGATCGCTGCGCGTGTCGGAATCCGTCCACCGAGCCGTATCTGTGGGGCTACGGCATGGCAACGCCCTGGAGTACGACCGGGGAGTGTTGCGTGTAGTCGAGTTCGTCGGATTGCAGGACTCCGGACGGCACGAGCGTGTCCATCACCTTTGGCACCAGGTTCGGATCGAAGGTGCAGTGCGGGTCCGCGCTCGACGCGGCGCACTCGCCAAAGTTGAACGGCTGCGGAGTCGCGGCGAACGTACGGGCCTGGTCGGCGCTGAAGCCGTCCTGGCCGGTGAGCGTGACCGTGAACGCCCAGCCGGAGGTTGGCGTGCCGCCGAGCGCGGTTTTGTCGACGCTGAACGTGATATAGCGGGAGATCGCGTTCGCGCTGATCGCTACCGTACCGACGGTATTCGTGTTCGCGTCGATGAACCGTTGCCCGAAGCCCTGCACTTCGATGAGCCGGCTCCACGCGTCGGCCGGGTCGATCTGGTAGTTGCGTTGCGCCGGCTCGGGGTTGAGCGCGTCGAATGACGGATCGGTCGACGTGGGCGAGGCACCGGGCTCGTGGACGTACACATCGACGAGTTGGGCGCCCTCTGGGCTCCCGAACGTCGGCGAGAGGTCGCGCGTCTGCACCCGGAATGTCACGGTAGAGCCGGTGTCGTAGACCTGGAAGTCGGTCAGGTCGAACGCACCCGCATGGAAGTCGGACGCGGTCGGGTAGGCATAGTTGCCCGGGCCGTTGTCGTCGCCGGTCGGGTCGGTCTGGTCGAACAACAGCGTGCCGTTGACGACGTCGCTGACGACGCTGCGTACGACCTGAGCCGTACCCCCGTTGGGTGCGGTACTGGTAATCACCAGCACGTTGTTGCCGGCCGCCGCCGGTATGGTCACCGCGAACGAACCGTCTCCAGCGGCGATGGTGGTGACGTGTGTGGTCGCGCTGTTCTGGTCGGTGGCCACGTCGGCCACGTCGATCGTCGCACCCGGCGCCGCCGTGCCGGCGACGTCGATCGGGTTGGTCGCTGCTGTCTGGTCAGCGGGCGACGTCACCGTCAACGGCGTCGCGCGTTGCGTGTGCGTCACGTAACGCTGCACGGTCTGCGTCGGCTTCTCCAGCACGCGTCCGGCGGTGAGGTCGGCGGTCAGCCGGACCTGTGATCCGGCACCCCAGGTAAGTGGGGCAGCCGAGCCGTCCGGGTGGCCGTTGCGCAACCCGATGGAGGCAACGGCCGGATCGGTGCCGTACGGCGATGCCAGCACATCCGTGGTGTCCCATACCTGTTCGGGTACGAGGCCGACGCCCGCGGACATCGCATCGATCGCCGCGAGAAGTTGGCCGGCCGAGGCGGCCTGCCCCGTGGCTAGGTCCTGCTCGCCACGTTCGGCGGATAGCACCGGCCAGATGTGCCCGGTGCCCTTTCCGGTTGGCGGCCACGGCGCGCCCTGCACGGAGCAATCGTTGCCGGAGGCGAGATCGCAGTCGCCGTACCCGTCGCCGTTGTAGCGCAACCAGCCCGCGCCGCTCGGCGTCTGCTTCTCGATCGTCGCGTCGACCACCTTGAGGGAGTTCGCGACGTCCGGGTCGGCCGCCGACAGCTCACCGAGGCGTACGAGTTCCTGGAACCCGGCGTCGATCACCTGACGTTGGTCGAGCGTCGGTCCACCGTTGCCGACGTTGTACGAGATCGCGGCATTGGGATCGCCCGTCTTGGAGAGCCGGATGAAGTACGGGTCGCTGGACAGCGGACCGTTCGTGGTGACCGTCCAGCCTTTGATGCTGCGCTGGTATTGGTCGGCGGTGGCCAGCCACACCCGCGCATCGACCGTGTCGCCGTGCTGCTGGGCGATTGTCCCCGCGGCGACCAACCCGGCGATTTCGGCCGCGATCGTCGAAGGCGAGTAGCCGCTCTGCTCCTCCCACCGTTCTGGGCCGAAGCTCGGGCCGTGGCTGATGAGGTAGTCGGCGGCAGCCTGGATGTGCGGCCACAGGACAGTGTCGCGGCCCAGCCCTGACTGCAGCGCCATCAGGATCGGGTACGCGACCTCGTCGAGCTGTGTGTTGAAACTGTCCGGAGCGGTCTTGCCGTTGACCAGCGAGTTACGCGGCATGGAGCCGTCGGCGAGTTGCTGTCGCAGGAACAGGAACCGGGTGGCATCTCGTGCCGTGGCGAGGTCGCCGTCGGTGAGCAGCCCGGTCCACGCCTCGTAGAGGTCGCGGGAGAACACCTCGCGGTAGGAGCCAAAATACGTGTTGTTCGGGTCGCCGGCGCTCACCGACTGCCCCCATGGCGAAGCAAGAGATGCCACGATCGCGCCAGCGAACGTCTTGTCTTCGCTGGCTTTCAACACGTTCGCCGAGACGTAGTATTCGCGGACCGCGGGCGTCCCGCTGCGTCGCGGTCAGACCTAGCAGCTTTTTCGACGGCGGCGTGAGCGCATTGTCGTAGCGAAGCCACGCCGACCGGTACTTGCCCACCAGCGAGGCGAACGGCTTGCTGACAGTGGCGCCAGCGGTCGCCACTGCGGCGGCCTGCGTCGTACCGAATCCGATAGCAAGCGTCGTCGCACCATGCTTGTCGAGCTTGAGCTGGGCGGTCTGCTCGACGTTGCCCCCGGTGGCGTCGGTGAAGGAGGGGTCAAGCGCGTGCGTCGCGTCGAGTTCGGTGAGCCCGTCGTTCGCCGTACCGACGAAACCGGAGCTTGCGGCCGTGAACGGCGGGCTGGCCCGCAGTGCGAGGAACGACGGCACCGCGTAATCACGGTTGGCTGCGTTCGTCTGGGTGTTCGTGTCATACGAGACGGGGACGGGTGAGCCGGTGGTCGTGTCGATCGTCGCGGAGTCCGCACCGCCGTTGCCGGCACCGCCGCCACCGTTGCCGCCAACCGTGGCATCAAGGCGTACGTAGAGCCGGAAGCGCGCGGCCGCGGCGGTAAGCGGCTGGTACTCGGCGTGGACCACGACGCTGTCGCGCGCCGGATCAGTCAGGTAGGTGCTCGTGAGCCGATAGGCGCCCGACTTCGCGGTCGCGGTCACCGCGCAGACCATGCCGGTGCTGTCGGCAGCGACGGTGTAGGTCATGTCCCGGGTCTGTAGATCGGTGAAGGTCGAACCGTCGGTGACGAGATACTGCATTGTCTCGACATTGGTGGTGTCGATGGTCGGTGCGTACACATCGGAGAGAACGCCGTCCGCGACGGTGTACCAGATCTTGGACGTCGTGTTCCGGGCGGTTCCGAGGCAGTCCTTGCGGGCAAGGTCGAAGTGGGAGAGTGTGCCCGGACCGCCCGGGGCTCCTACCGTGTCTGCCATCGCGCTACCGGGCGCGGTCGTCAGCAGCCCGATCACAAGGGCGCCGACAACTAACACAGATCTTGCTCGCATGGCGGACCTCCGGCTCGAGGCTGATTGACGCGGCTCTAATCGCATCGACAATCGCATCGACGCCCGATGCCATCTGTCAAGGCCATGTTGTGCGACATGCGACTCGAGCACGGCTACACCTCGACGCGAGCGTTGCCCGGAGGTTCGGGGCCGTGGCATTCTCGATGCAGGTGATGAGGCTCGCCGAAACCGCGGAACGCTCCGCTGATGGCTTCTACCCACGCTAGCGCTGACGGCACGTCCGAGCGGCGCGGCACAACGGTAGGCAGTGCGGCGGTGGGGCTCGCCGAGAAATGCCGGCATCGACCGGCCAACGGTCCCTACTCGACACGACGACGAGTAGGGACGGTGAGCCGGCGCAGCCGCGGGCAGTTCGACCGCGAAGACCGTACGCCGCTGCATCGTGACGTGCTCGACCGGCTGTATACCGAGGCCCATCTGCCGGCTCGCGAGGTCGCGGCCCGCACCGCAACATCGACTGGGATCGTCCTGCGCAACGCCCACGACCTCGGCATACCGGTTCGTGTCGGCGGTCCACCACCGCGCGGCGGGCCCGCCGAAATCGCACTCGTCGACGCGCTGTACGCCGATCCGCTGGTTGCCGCGGTCGTCGCGCGCCATGATCTTCCGTTCCGGCCGGCCGGCGGCCAGCTGTGGCAACGATTCCCCGACCGGGTGCCGCTGACCCGCGCAGTGCTGTCGGATCTGTACGGCGAGGCCGGCGTGGCCGTCCAGCACATCGAGATGCTCACTGGTCAACCGGCGGTGACTGTCCTGCGGTCATTGCGCGCCAACGGGACAGCCATGCGCCCACCCGGTGGTCGCAGCCCATTTCTGCAGCGTTGGCGCGAGCGGCAACGCCGCGGCGCATCGGGATCGTCGGGTAGCGGTGCACCGGGGTCGTCTGGTCGCCACAAGCCCCGACGCTTGCGTACCGTCTGACCGTCCTGGTCGACAGCCGCGCACCTACCGGCCGACGGGTGGCCCCACCTTCGCGACGATGTCGAGCTCCATGCTCATCGCGGCGCTCAGCTCAAGCAGATGGCCTTGCAACTGCCGGAGATCCCAGCCGTACCCGGCAATGCGATCCACCACATCGAAGGTCGCATCGATGACACGGTCGCGCGTGGCGGCGAACTCCTCAAGATCGTCGAGCGTTGCGGTTCGGGCGACGCATCGGGCAAGAGTCTCGGCGTCTCGCAGAGCGTCGGTGATGCCATGGGTACTCAGTGGGTCGAGGAACGATCCGGCGTCACCGACTAGAGCCCAGCCGGTTCCGTGTGCTTGCCGTACAAAGCCGGCTCGGCCGATCCAGGTGTGCAATCGGCGGGGTGGACGGGTCTGGGTGAGCCGACCGTCGGCGCCGTCGGTGGCAAGGACGAGCAGACGCTGGTACGTGCCTCGGAGGTCGCCGCGAGTGAGGCGGTCGGCGGGTACGCCAGCGAAGACGCACACCTGCCCGCCGTTGGTTGGAATCATGCCGGCGCTGTGACCGGGTCGGTAGAACCACTCGTACCCGTCGGCGCGGAGTTCCGACCAGTACCCATAGATGACGGCGCTGGAACCGGTGCCGACTCGCAACGTCGCGGCACCAGCTTCCCGGGCGACCACGGATCTGATGCCATCCGCACCGACGGTCAGCCGGCCGCGGGCAACGAACGGTTCGCCGGCACGATCGCGGCCGTGTACCCCGACGACCCGACCCGACCGGTCGCACAGCAGACCGGTCACGCTTATGCCGTAGCGGATCTCGGCGCCGGCGGCCTCGGCCGCGTCCACCAGAACCCGGTCGAGCACGGTGCGCCGGGGTGCGTAGAGCGCATCGACGCTGTGGGTCGGCTTGATGCGCACGGTTACGGAGTCGGTGCCGTAGTCGAAGCGGGTCTGCCGTACCGGTGGGGTACCCGCCTCGATGACGTGGTCGAGCACACCCCATCGGGACAGCAGAAACACCGCGCCCCGCATGAGCGCGTGGGTGGACAACGTGTCGGTGCCATACCGGTCGCGGTCGAGCAGGAGAACCCGGTGTCCTTGCCGGGCAAGCAGCATCGCGGTCGCGGCACCGGCGACCCGGGCGCCGACGACAATGACGTCGTACGTTGGCTCCATGACTCACCCCGCAGTGCACAGCGCCTGGCCGGCGTTCATCCGGTCGGCGAGGAATGTGGCATCGTGGCGGGCGCCGTCGATGAACGTCGAGTTTCGCCGGCCCTGGAAGCGCAGACCGATCGCGTAGAGGCCGGGTATCGCAGTGACGCCGCGTCGGTGGCGGATGCGGCCGTCCGGGTCGAGCGCGGGTACGGCCAACCATGGGTACGACGGCCGGAAACCGGTCGCCCAGACTACTGTCGAAATGCCCGTTCGCCGAAGGTCCAGTGTGGACGGTGTAACTGGCGGCGTGATGACCGGTGGTGGATCGGGCGGTCCGGCTGCCGCTCCTGGCGTTACGGCGGCGTACCGGTCGATATCGCCGAGCACTCGCGTCAGCCGGTCCTGTGCGGCGCATATCGTCTCGGCCAGGTCGTCGGCGAACCCAGCCACATTGCCGTCCAGCGCGCGCAGCCGCCCAGTCAGTTGGACGCCGTTCGCCTCTAACACGCGCAGGTCGACGCCTCGCGCGTTCGAAGTTCCGACAAGTTGTAGCGACGGTTCCGACCGGGCTGCCGCCGCGTCGGGCATGTCGTCGATATCGCGATCCAGTGCGCCGGTGCGATCGAGCCACCAGAGGATGTCCCGGCCCCGGTAGCGGCGGGGGAGCCGGGTATGCCCGCCAACGGCCAGCACGACGCGCCGGCCCGCCAGGGCCAGTTCGTACGCGATCTGAACTCCCGATGCCGAGGCGCCGACCACGAGTATCCCGCCGTCGGGCAGCCCCGACGGGCGACGGTAGTCCGACGCGGTGACCTGTGCGATTCCGCGCGCGAGTCGGCCGGCGCAGTCGGGCACCTTCGGACCGCTGTGATACCCGGTCGCGACGACTACGGATCGCGCCGCCCAGTCGACTCGATCGGTACGGACCCGGAACCCGTCGGCCGTGCAGTCGACTTTGGACACGGGTGTGTGCGTCCAGACCGGAGCATCGAACGAGCGGGCGTATCCGGACAGGTGGTCGGCGAACTCGTTGGCCGCCATGAAGCCGTCCGGATCCCGCCCGCAATACACCCAGCCCGGAAGCCGGGACAGCCAGTTCGGGGTCAGTAGCCGGAAACTGTCCCACCGGCCGGTGCGCCAGCGCTCGCCGACCGAACCGCGTTCCAGGACAACGTGATCCCGGCCGCGGTCGGTCAGGCAGCGGCTCATCGCCAGGCCCGCGTGGCCCGCGCCGATGATCACCGTATCCGTGCGGGGCACGACAGGTCTCCTGTCTGTCTCTGGCTGCTCGGTCAGTCGGTGCTGACCTGGATCGACACCGGGACGCCCTTAGTGAGCACGTCGAACACGGCCGAACGGCGACGCGATTGCTCGACAACCTTGCGTAGCTGCTCCGGGTCGTCACCCTTGACCACGAAACTGACCTTGATCTGCTGGTAGCCGTTGCGGACCTGGTCGGACAACCCGAGGATGCCCAACAGGTCGATGTCGCCCTCGACGGTCGAGGAGACCTCGGTGAGGGTGACGCCGCGCGCGGCCGCGACGTTGGCGATGCCCGCGGTGAGGCATGCGGCAAGGGCGTGCAGCAGGAACTCGACCGGTGTCGGGCCGTTGTCGGAGCCGACCAGCACCGGCGGGTGGTCTGCGTCGAACGTGAACGGCCGCTGGTGGGTCATCTCCTGCTTGGCGCCGTGAAAGCCGTGGATCGTCGACTGGTTGTGCGTTCCACTCAGCCACCGGTTGGTGGCCCGGAACTGAAACTTGGCGAGGTCGTTGTCGTCTCGTACGGCGTCGAGCGTGGCGAACAGCGTCGCGGTGTCGACCCCGTTGCGGACGGCGTTGTCGATGGTGGTCATGGACTTGCTCCTTCGCTGTTGGTTGATCCGCCGGTGGCGGCACCGACTCCTGACGAGGGTCGTCCGGCCGGACGAGTCGCACATCCGTGCCCAACACGGATTCGGTGCATCCGTGTCCAGCACGGATCCGTCGCCCTCCTGACAAGCAGGATGCCGACGTAATTCACGTGATCCTTGGAGACGGCGTGGAGAATGCCTTCTCCACAAAACCGCCGCGGCGGACGGTTACCTGCACCGCCGCCGGGGATTAGCGTCGAGACGTGATCGTTGGCTTCGAGGATCTGGAGCTCGACCTTTCCCGGGTCGAGTTGCGGCGCTCCGGTATCCGGGTGCCGGTCGAGCCGCAGGTCTTCGATGTGCTGGCGTACCTGGTGAATCACCGCGATCGCGTGGTGCCCAAGGAAGAGCTGATGGACAACATCTGGGGTGGGCGGTTCGTCAGCGAGGCGGCCGTCACGAGCCGGATCAAACAGGCTCGCCAGGCGATCGGCGACAACGGGCAGATCCAGCGACTCATCCGTACGGTGCACGGTCGTGGGTACCGGTTCGTCGGACCGGCCCGCGAGGCGGGACTCGCACCGGTGCCCCAACACCACCCGGTGCAGTACGCCGTCAGCGACGGCCTGCAGATCGCGTACCAGGTCACCGGGCGCGGCGGCCGCGACATCGTCCTCGTGCCGGGTTTCGTTTCGCATCTCGAGCTCGACTGGGCGGAGCCGCGGCACGCCGGCTTCCTCGACCGATTGGGCTCCTTCGGCCGTCTGATCCGCTTCGACAAGCGTGGCACCGGCATGTCGGACCGGCCGAACGATCTGCCGGACCTCGAGACCCGGATGCACGACGTGCTCGCGGTGATGGATGCGGCCGGATCCGCCCGGGCGATCCTCTTCGGTTACTCGGAGGGCGGGCCAATGTCCGTCCTGATGGCGGCCACCCACCCGGAACGGGTCGAGGCGCTCGTGCTGTATGGCACCTATCGCCGACGGCTACGCGCCTACGACTACCCGTGGGCCAGCACCGCGGAGGAGCGGCGCCAATACGTGGAACGACTGGCGGTGGAATGGAGTTGGGAGGCCGACATGCGCGCCATGTGCCCGTCGGCCGACGACGCGATGGCCCACTGGTGGGGTCAGCGCGCGCGGGCCGCGGCGACACCGTCCACGGTACGGTCGCTGATCGCGATGAACTCGCTGATCGATGTCGGTGCCGCGCTCGGCTCGGTACGGGTGCCCACGCTCGTCCTACACCGCCGTGGTGACCATGACAGCCGCGTGGAGGAGGGTCGCTACGTGGCCGAACACATACCGAGCGCGCGGTTCGTCGAGCTTTCCGGCGCAGACCACTTTGTCGCGGTGGACGCGAACCAGATTCTCGACCCGGTGGAGGAGTTCCTCGCGACGCTCGGCTCGGTGCCGGCCGCCCCGCGCGTGCTCGGCGCCGTGCTCGCGGTGGCCGGTTCCACGGCTGCGGTGGCGTTGCTAGCAGGTCGCAAAGCGCAGACTCCCAACGGGCAGACCGTCATCGTGTACGACGGCCCGGCCGCCGCAATCCGTGATGCGCTGTCGGTCCTCAACGACCCAGCAAACGTTGGTACCCGGCTGGGCTTGCAGATCGCCGAGGTGCCGCGGACCGGGCCGGCGATCGACGGTCCGGGCGTCGACGCGGCGCTGCGCCTTGCCGAACGGGCGGCGCCGGGTCAATTGCTCGTGTCACCCGCGGTGCACGACCTCGTGGCCGACTCCGGCCTGTCGTTCGCGCCCGCCGGCCAGGACGGCTACCGGCTTGTCTCGGCGGCATCGACGTCGCGGACGCAGCCTCGACCGGGGCGTGTCACGCGGGTATGACGAGCTCGGACAGGATAGGACCACACGTCACTGGCGTGGCGACGGTGAACTCGGTCCAGGGCGCGGAGGTGACGGCACGCGAGGCCGAGATCCTCGCGTTGATTGCCGTGCATCTGACGAACGCACAGATCGCGGATGCGCTGTTCATCTCGGTACGCACCGTCGAAAGCCACGTGTCGGCCATGCTTCGGAAGCTGCAGTTGCCCGATCGTCGCAGTCTGGCCAGGTTTGCCGGCACGATGCCGGGACCGCACGTCAAGTCGGGGAGTCGCAGCCTGCCGTTGCCGGTGACGCCGTTCATCGGCCGCACCAGCGAGCGCGCGTCGCTGACCGCGGCGCTCGCCGAGCATCGCCTGGTGACCGCGACTGGTCCGGGTGGCGTCGGCAAAACGCGGCTCGCCCTGAACGTCGCAGCCGATGTCGCGCCGACCCGGGGCGACGGTGTGTGGTTCGTAGATCTGATTCATGTGACGGATTCGGTGTCGGTCACGTCCGCGGTCGCCGAGACGGTCGGCATCCCTGAGCAGCGAACCATGTCGGTGGACCACGCACTCGTCGCCTCGCTGGCCGACAGCGACGCGCTGCTGGTCATCGACAATTGCGAGCACGTTCTCGACGGCGTGCGGGCCTGTGTCGAACGGATCATCGCCGGCTGCCCGGACATCACTGTGCTGGCGACCAGTCGGTCCCGGCTCCTCTTCCCGTACGAGCGGGTCTATGTCGTGCCAGGAATGTCGGTCGTGGAGCACGGCGGCGACGCTGTCGACCTGTTCACCGCGCGCGTGGCCGCGGCGACCGGCGGTCCTCAGCCGCCGGATCCCGGGCGGGTGGCCGCACTGTGCCGGGCGCTGGACGGTATGGCGCTGGCCATCGAGTTGGCCGCGGCTCGCTTTGCGACGCTCGGCCTGGACGGCTTGGAGACCGGCCTCGACCAGAGGCTCCGGCTCCTCGCCGCCGGCACCCACGTTCCGGATCGTCATCGTTCGCTGCGGGCGGCCATCGGATGGAGCTACGACCTACTGTCGTCAGATGATCGCAGCTTGTTGCGCCGCGTGTCGGTGTTCGCATCGTGGTTCGACGTCGACGCGGCGTGCGCGGTCGCGGGAGCTGGCCGCGAGCGCACCGACATTGCCGACGGGCTGGCGCGGCTGGCGGAGCACAGCCTGCTCGTCGCCGAGCCCGGCAGCCCGACCAGATACAGAGCGTTGGAGACGATCCGCCAGTACGGCATGGAGCGGCTTGACGAGGCGGGCGAACTGGGCGAGATCCGCGTCGACCACGAGCAATGGTGCCGCGAGACGCTCGCCACGCTGTCTGCGATCGATGCCATGAACATCGACGACGAGTGGTGCGCGCAGTTCGACCGGATCGTCGACGACGCCGGTGCCGCGTTCACCTGGTCCGCCAGCGAACAGGGTCGACGTGCGCCGGCGGTGGCGTTGGCCGCCGAGCTTGCCGGCCTGCTGTTCCTCCGGGGCCGGCAAGCGCAAGCACAGCGTCGGTACGAGCAGTGCGCAGATCTCGCCGAGACGGCGGCCGAGCGGGCCGCCCATCTGAGGCTTGCCGCCGGGGCGGCCGCGAGCCGCTTCGTAGGCGACGATGCACTGCGGCTGCTTCGGATGGCGGCCGATGCGGCTCTCGCGGCGCGCGACCGTGCCGGCGCGGCACAGGACCTGGCAACCATGGCGACATACATCAACCGCGCGCCGGGGATCATGGCCACGCCACACACTCGGGCGGAAGCCGGCACGTTGGTCGACGAAGCGCGCGCTCTATCGGACGGCTCGCCGGTGGCGGAGG
>DASTMZ010000092.1:0-7793 GCA_035713725.1 Micromonosporaceae bacterium | reverse complement strand
GACGCTGGCCGGCGCGCGTGCCGGGGCGTCGCACACCGCCGCGGCCGCCGCGCCGGACGCCACCGTTGACGCGTTGTTCGCGCAGGCCGGCGTGATCCGGTGCGACGGGCTGGGCGATCTGGTGGACACCGCCCGGATGCTGGTCGACCAACCGCTGCCGGCCGGCGAACGGGTCGCCATCGTGGGCAACGCCGGCGGCGTGAACGTGCTGTGCGCGGACGCCGCCGACGCGGCCGGGTTGTCCGTTCCCACGTTGCCATCGGAGGTGGCGGACGCTATCCGCGCCGCCGCGCCCGCTGCCGCCGCCGTCAGCAATCCGGTGGACCTCGGCGCGGGTGCGACACCAGAAGCCGTGGGTACGGCGATCCGAGCGGTCGCGCCACACGTCGACGCGATTGTTGTCGCGTTCGGCGCCACGCTGGCCAACGACGTTCCGGGGATCATCGCGGCGGTGGGTGAGGCACTTGATGACGTCGCGGTTCCGGCCGCCGTGGTCCTGCTCGGCGTCGATGCGGCGCCGACCAGTCTCGGCAGCGGTCAGGCACCGGTGTATCCGTTGCCGGAACATGCGATCAGAGCGCTCGCGCGTGCCGTCGGCTATGCGACCTGGCGGGCTCAACCACTCGGACACCGACCGGATCTCGACGGGATCGACGTGGCACGGGCCCGGACCATGGTCGGCGATGCGATAGCCCGTGGCGGGGGCTGGCAATCTCCGACGTTCGCCGCCGATCTACTTGCCGCCTACGGGATTCCGGTGGTCGCTCAGCACGAGGCCGGCAATGAGGCCGACGCCCTCGCCGCGGCCGCCGAACTGGCGACGACGGTCGTACTCAAGTCGGCCGACCCGAACCTGGTCCACAAGAGCGACATCGGCGGCGTACGCCTCGGTTTGTCCGGGCCGGCCGCGGTGGCCGCCGCCTACCGCGACGTGGTGGCCGCCACCGGTAGCCCTCGGGTGTTGATCCAGGCGCAGGCCACGCCGGGGGTCGAGCTCGTCGTCGGCATCGTGCACGATCCGCTGTTCGGATCCGTCCTCATGTGCGGCCTCGGTGGGGTGCGCACTGAACTGCTCGGCGACCGAACGCTGCGGCTGCTGCCGGTCACCGACCGCGACGCCGCGCAGATGTGGCGGAACCTTCGCGGGGCACCGCTGTTGACCGGATACCGTGGCAGTCCACCCACGGATACGGCGGCGGTCGAAGACCTGCTGTTGCGGGTCGGCCGCCTCGCCGACGACATACCCGAGGTCGCCGAGTTGGACGCGAACCCGGTCATCGTCGGTGCGGACGGTGTCGCGGTGGTCGACGTGAAGCTCCGGGTCTCGGCGGTCGGCGCCGAACCCGACGCAGCGCTGCGCTCGCTGCGCGAGCCGGCCTGACGTGCCCGTCCGTCACTCGGCGCCGCTTCGGGGCCCGGAGGCTACCGATCATCAAGACTGCCGCGTCCCTGTCAGGCCTCGGTAGCGCGGGCTGACGTCAGCCGGCGAGCTCGATCGCGATCGTCGGCGGCGCCTGCAGGCTGTTGTGCACGGTGCAGTGCTCTATCACGGCTCGAAGACCCGCCCGCTGGTGCGCCGGTAAAGCATCCGGCGGGCGAACCGTCAGCAGAACGTCACTGATACGGGCCGGCCGGTCCGTCGCCATGGCGTAAGTGGCCATCACGGCGAGCCCGTCGCGGGGCAGACCGTGTCGGGTCAGGTACCGGCCAGCGTAGAACGCGACGCAGCCAGCTAGTGAGGCGACGAAGAGCTCCACGGGCGTCGGGGCCGTGTCGGAACCGCCGTCACCGACGGGTTGGTCGACCGCCACGATGTGATCACGAATCGCGATCTCGTAGCGCTCGCCACCGCCGTGCCGAACGCTCAATGCACGAGCGGGCGCGTACGTCTGCTCAGTCATGGTCGCCACCTCGCGTGGTCAAATGAAGATGATCTGAGCGCCTTCGGTCTTTTCGATGAAATCGGCGGCGCTGATGATGCCCTCGACCGGCCAGTAGAGGTCAGACTCCGTGAGGTGCATCATGTCCGCCGACATCCGGCACGCCCACAGGTGCCCACCAGAGTCGACGATCTGCGCGAGAAGTTCGGGCACCGCTGGTACGCCGATGTCGTGGATCTGCTTGCGCATCTGGTGCGTCGCCATGGCGGTCATCCCCGGCAAGCCTCCGAGGCCCTGCGGCATATGCGTCGCGGTGTTGCCGAGCATGGTGAACTTGAGATCGCTCATCCGCGACTTGGTGATGATGTCGAAGCCCCAGAACGTGAAGAACAGGTGCGTCTCCACGCCCTCGCCGAGCGCGGCGCTGGCCAGGATGAGCCCGGGGTACGCCATGTCCAGATTTCCCTTGGAGCAGATGATCGCGAGCTTGCGCCCGGTCGATGTCGTGTCGCCGAAGTTCGGTATGGGAGCAGGATTCGTCGGTGTCTCGCCACTGCGGTCGTCGGTGAGCGTATTCATCGCATGTGCCTTTCGTGAATTCAGACGCAGCCGTGTGGCTTAGGCAGGCCGGCGATGTACGCCAGCTTCTTGGCGGGCTTGCCGGGGAACAGCGTGAACAGCTCCTTGATCGGGATGCCGGAGAGCGTCGACACGCGCCGCAACGTGGCGGTCTCGCGCTGCGTCCGGTAGTCCTCGCGCAGGAACCGGATGGCCGCCATGTGCGCCTCGGTCAGTTGGATGCCGATCCGGGCGGCCAACTGCCGGGCCAGGTCTTCGTCCCATTCGAAATAGTCGGTGAGGAAGCCCTCGGCATCGACGTGCACGGCGGTGGAACCGATGGTCGCAACGGGCATGGTGTCACGCCTCCCTGGTCGATTGGGGGTATGTCGGCTGATGCTTGCCGGCCATCGACATGCGGGCCGGCAGCGGGATCGGGCGCCCGGGCAGCAAGAGGTGCCAGTACATCCACCGGAACGCGAGCTTGCCCCAGTGATTGCGGGCAGTTTCACGAAGCAGCGGGAACGGCCCCACGATCGGCAACGGGTATGCGCCGGGTAGCGGTTCGGTGTCGTAGTTGAAGTCGATGAGCAGACCACGGCCGTCACCGGACTCGACGAAGCAGTTGGCGTGCCCGTCGAAGCGGCCGGTCATCGGTTGGCCGTTGACGCACTGGCAGAAGTTGTCGGTGAAGACATCGACGGAGAAGTGCGCGACGGAGCCCGCCTTTGACGTCGGGAGGTTAGCGGCGTCGCCGATCGCGAACACGTTGCTGTGTGCCGTGGACTGGAATGTGTGCTTGTCCACCGGTACGAGGTTGAGTTCGTCGCCGAGATCGGATCGCGCGATGAAGTCGGCGCCCATGTTCAGCGGCACGGTTACCAGCAGGTCGAACGGCACGCGGCGTTCGTCGTACGAAACCAGAGCCGGTTCGTAGTTGTCCACCCGTTCCACCATGAAGTCGGGCTCGGTGGCGATCTTGCGCGCGTCGAGCATCTTTCCCAGCCGTGCGGAAGCGACGGGCTTCGTGAACGCTCCGGACAGCGGCGTCACGTAGGTGATGTCCACCCGGTCACGGATCTGGCGGGCGCGCAGCCAGGCTTCGGCGAGGAACGCGAACTCCAGCGGAGCCACCGGGCACTTGATCGGCATATCCGTCACGTGCACGACGAGACGGCCAGCGTCAAAGCGCTCGAGGGCAGTGGCGAGCGCGCTCGCTCCGTCCGGCGTGTAGAAGTCGAAGATTTGGCGACGCCACAGCGGGCCGAGCATGCCGGGCGTCTGATCCGGCCGAGGCGCCACGCCGGTGGCGATGACGAGATAGTCGTAGGCGATCTCGCGGCCGTCGGCGAGTCGGACCACGGAGCCGGCGGCGTCGACACGATCGATCTCGCCGATCAGCAGTTCCACATTGTCCGGCACGAACATACGCCGGGAGCGTTTCACTTCGTCCAGCCGGTACGTTCCGAACGGGACGAACAGCAACCCCGGTTGGTACACGTGGGTGTCGTCCTGGTCGATCACCGTGATGGACCAGCGCGCCGGATCCAGCCGGCGTCGCAACTTGTTGACCACCATTGTGCCGGCGGTGCCGGCTCCGAGCACGACCAGGCTGCGCATCGTGGCCCTCCGTCAATCAGGAACACACTCGCTCCTAATTGCGACGGTACGAACGGCACCGGGGCGTGATCAGGGCCGAACGCCCTCCCGAACCGGGGAACACGCCCGGGCGGCAGGCGCCCGGTTAGGGGTCCAAGGTCCCGCCGCGGCCCTGCCGTTGTGCCCTAAATGCCGTCGCAGGCCCGGCATGCAATGGAAGTGAGGACTACGGAAGGAGTCGAAATGACAACGCTTGTACCCTCGCGGCTGGCCGACCTGGTCGACTGGTTCGACGACGGGTTCCCGTTCGGTGAGGTGGGCCACGTGCGCGGCACGCACGTGATCCGCGTCGAGGACCGTGTCACCGACCACGACTATGAGTTGCGGGCCGAGCTGCCCGGCCTGGACCCGGACAAGGACATGCGGGTCGTCGTCGATGCCGGAACGCTGACAATCCACGCGGAGCGGCAGGTGAAGGCGAAGACCAACGGGCGTTCCGAATTCAAGTACGGCCGGTTCGACCGCTCGGTGTCGTTGCCGCGAAACGCGGACACCGAGCACATCACGGCGTCGTACGACAGCGGCCTGCTGACGGTGATCGTGCCCCTCACCGCGGCCGAGTCGGCCGGCAAGAAGATCGCCATCAGCACTGGTGTGAAGGAGATCGACGCAACCACGACGAAGAGGCCGCCCGAGAGCGGCATCGGCAAGGGAGCCATCGCGAAGTAGCGGTGACCGCGGCGGGCGTGTCCACATGGGAGGGCGCACCCGCCGTCGCCGTCGCCACAGTGCCGGTGACCGCGAACCAGCGTGACGCCGGCCGTACGGTCCTGCTGTCCAGCCAGATCCTGTCCGAGGTCGAGGCGCTCGGTGACCGCGTCACGATCGGTGGGCAGCGTCGGTCGTGCCGTGCATCTTCGCCAACGGGCGCAGAGTTTCCTGCCAGGTGAGCGACGGCCACAAGGTGGACTCGCCGGGCACGTAGGCGGTTCGGGCATGTGCGGCGGCCTTTTCGCGGCGGGTGTCCATGCCGAAGATCTCGGCCCGGAAGTCTCGTGCATGAGGCCGAGCAGCAGATGAATCGTGGCGGTCAGGCGTTTCGAACGTTCGAGTCGCGGATGACAATGACCGGACACGCCGCGTGATGGGTGCAGTGCTGACTAACGGATCCGAGTAGCGCCTCGCTGAACCCGCCGTGACCACGGTTCCCGACAACCAGGAGCCGAGCACTGCGGGACGCATCCACGAGCGCCTGCGCCGCGTTGCCCTCCACCACGGCGACGGACAGCGGTACCGGTGGATGTTCGCCGAGCACCTCTTTGATCGTCTGCTCGACGACCGTTCGGGCGTTACTGCCGAAGTCGAACTGGTCACTGATCGGGGGTGCCCACCCGTAGTAGGCGGGGAAGGTCCATGCAATGACGGCCTGCACCGGCGCGCCTTCCAGTCCTGCCTGGCGCACCGCCCAGCTGAGCGCGATCTTCGACGACTCTGAGCCGTCGACCCCGACGACAATGGGACGGTCGTCGTGTGGCTGTGCCATCGTTTCCTCCTCAGGTTGTCGATCAGGGCCAGTCTCGTCGCGCTACACGGGCGAGCCCAGGGTCGTTCGGCCCGTGGCACAGCTCTAGACCGATTTGGCGGACACGGACTTCAGGCCCTGACATCACTACTCGAAGCCCCACGCGCTCGTCGACGGTAAGGCCGACTCGGAATTCCGCCGCGATCGCGACGTCAGCCCCCATAGCCTCTGCGGTGTCCAGGAAAGCTGCGGGCCGGCAATGTGAAACATCTCTTCTGCTGCGGCCAAACGACGCGACGATCGCAGATCCACCATGGACGGGATCGGGGATACCGGTCGAGACCTGCGACATGATGCCGGCCGACCCCGCCCATCGCCAACACACCCCCACCCCACGTTAGGGACTTTCGGCCGGTGGAGTAATGCCGTAAAGCACTCCCGCCGCGGTGTTACGACCATTGACCATGAGTGCAGCGCTTCGCGGCAGGTGAACCAAACGTCCTGAGGCGAGCGTCATGGGCCGGTAGACATACGGCAACTACCCGGACAGGGTGAGGCGGACCGAGGGATGGCTCCCCGCGCCCACATGCGAGGTTCGACTCCTCGCCCGGCCCCTGACCGCACATAACGTTCATTGCGCGTGTTTTGCCCCGTCATTGTTGCTGGGTGCTCCCGCAACTCTGATCCCGGCTGGTTGTTCGTCGAATGCTGCGAAACACGGTTGAGATCCCACATCTCGCAAGCGGTGCAACCGGCTACAGCCTGCAGGCAACATGCATGGGCGGCCATTGGAGCACGCTCAGCGGCGAACGTTTCGTTGCGAGTCGAGGCGTGTCTGGCCGCTCGGGCCGCGCGAGCCGCGAGGTCGTCGCCACCGATCCGCCACGCATCACCCGGCATCGTCAAGGTCAGTTCATTGCCGCCGAATCATGGTTTGGCGGTTTCGGACCACGCGGCCCTGTACCCCGGGCACTTGTTCCCTGCCGCGGACGTATCCCTCGGCGAGGCTGGAGGTGTTCGAGGAGGAACACCATGAAGCCCGCTGTTGCACGTTGTCTCGGCGTGCTCGCATTGATTCCCGCTTTGGCCACCGGCGGTGTCGCCTGCGCAGGAACGCAGAGCCCGCCATCGTCTCGACCAAGCCCGTACCCCAGCCCGATCGGTTCGACTGCGCCGACCCCTACTCCGACCCCCACGTCGACCTCGACCTTGAGCCTTGGAAGTTGGCAGATGTTGCCAGCGATTCCGGCCGCGGTCCCTGCTCTCCAGGGGGCATGGACGGGGTCCGAACTGATTTTGCACACCCCGAGCTACGTCACCGGCGTGGGCAGCATCGACCTGGCGTACACACCGTCCACCCGTACGTGGCGTCGGCTGCCGTCGAATAACTACCCGGTCATCTTGACCGAGGCCGGCTCCCAAGTGGTCTGGGACGGGAGCGAACTGCTCACGTTCGGCGTCCAGAACGCCGCGCTGAACCCATCTACCGGCAAGTGGCGTCCGCTCGCCGCGTCACCACTCGGCGCGCCCTCGATCGTTGCGTGGACCGGCTCGGCCGTATTGATGTGGGGCGGTGGCTGCTGTGACGACGCGACGAACGTCGGGGCCAGCTACGACCCGCTCCGCAACCGGTGGACGCCGATGCCGGCCAGTCCGCTGTCGGGTCGACACGCCGGCGGCGCCTGGACCGGTACGGAGCTCATCGTCGTCGGTGGATGGGCCCATGGCACCACATTCTTCCGCGACGCAGCCGCTTACAACCCGGCCACCAGCAGGTGGCGGATGCTGCCGCCGCTACCGGCGCCCCGGCTCAACGCCTCGGTGACCTGGACCGGGACCGATCTCCTGGTCGTCGGTGGCCAGGCGAGCTTTGACTCCATACCGTACGCCGACGGGTGGGCGTACCGCCCGGCCGACAACAGATGGCACCCGCTGCCCGCAATGCCAATCCGCCGCACCGAGCACGTTGCGGTCTGGACCGGCCGATACCTGATGGTCTGGGGCGGCCAGACCCGTGCCACCGGTACCGCACCGTACAGCGCGCCGCCGCACGGCTTCATCTACGACGCGGCCACGCGCAGCTGGCTCGATTTGCCGAAGGCGCCCATCAAGGCCCGGCTCGAGGCGCTCGCCTTCTGGGCCGGCGACCAGATGCTCATCTGGGGCGGCCACGCTATCGCGTACCCATATCTTGACTTCTTCGATGGCGCCACCTACTCGCCATGACGGATGAC
>DASTMZ010000091.1:0-13646 GCA_035713725.1 Micromonosporaceae bacterium | reverse complement strand
AAATCGCCGCCCCCGCACGGCATGCTGTTGGCACGTTCACATGTCGGCGAGTCGAGGAGTTGGTGATGGCGGCCACCACCGTTGCGCCATCGGCGGAGTCGCCGGCCAGGCCCGTCATGCAACGGAGGCGCGCACACCGGGCGGGCCGATTGCGCCGACGGGCGGCCGACAACCTGACCGGCTACTTGTTCCTGCTCGGCGGCGTGCTCTGCTTCGCGTTCTTCTCGTGGTACCCGATGGTGCGCGAGTTCATCATGAGCTTCCAGCGGACGCGTCGCGGCGTGACGACCTGGGTCGGCTGGGACAACTACGTTCGGGTCTGGCACGATCCCGCGTTCACGGCGGCATGGAAGAACACCATCGAGTTCACGTTGCTTGCGTTGGTGCTCGGCTATGCGCTGCCGTTTCTGATCGCCGTACTGCTCAACGAATTTCGACACGCACGCGGCTACCTTCGGGTGCTGGTCTATATCCCGGTGATGCTGCCGCCGGCATCGGGCCTGTTTCTGTTCAAGTACGCCTACGACCCCGGCAACGGCGTCTTCAACGAAGTCCTGCGGGCGCTTCATCTACCGACATCGCAATGGGTGCAGTCCGAAGCGATGACGATCCCATCGCTCGTCATCGCGTCGACGTGGCTGAACATGGGCAGCGCAGTGCTCATCTACCTGGCGGCGTTGCAGAACGTACCGGGCGAGCTCTACGAGGCGGCCGAACTCGACGGTGCGGGTCTGCTGCGACGGATCTGGCACGTCACCGTTCCGCAGACCCGACTGATCTTGTCACTGATGTTCCTGCTGCAGATCGTGGCCACCATGCAGCTGTTTATCGAGCCGTTCATCCTTGCCGGTGGCAGCGGCGTGCAGAACCACGCGGAGTCGATCGTCTACCTGATCTACCAACACGCGTTCAGCTTCAACCACGATCTGAACGGCGCGGCCGCGCTCGGCGTGATGCTCATGCTCGTTCTGCTGGTGTTCTCCGGGCTCTACACGTGGCTCAGTCCAAAGCAGGATTGAGGCCGACGGTGGAGCAGCGCTGAATCCGAGGCAGCACAACGGAGTCGAGAGAAGGGAGGCACACGGAGATGACAGTCCACGACGCGGGTACGCGTACGTTGATCTCGCCGGCACGGTTAAACCGGCCGGGTGCCAGACGCGTCTACTGGCTGCTGGTCATCGTTGTGGTGATCTTCTTCTCGCTGGCGTTCCTCGGTCCGCTCTACTGGATGGCCACCGGCGGGCTCAAGTCCGGCCAGGAAATCGCCCAGGTGCCACCGACGCTCTACCCCCAGCGCCCGGAGTTGGGCAACTACCGGGATGCGTGGACTGCGCTCGGTCTCGGCCGGCTACTTCTCAACACCACGTGGTACGCGTTCGGTGCGCTCGCGTTCCAGCTCGTACTGGACGTGCTGGCCGCGTACGCGTTCTCGAAGCTCCGGCCACGGTTCGGCAACGTGGTCCTCGGTCTGATGCTCGCCACGCTGATGATCCCGTCGACGGTGCTCATCATCCCGCAATACGTCACCGTGATCGACCTGCCGATCGTGCACTGGCACATGCTCGACTCGCCGTGGGTGATCTGGCTGCCATCGGTCACCAACGCGCTGAACATCTTCCTACTGAAGCGTTTCTTCGACTCGATACCCGAGGAACTACTGCAGGCCGCCGCCATCGACGGTGCCGGATCGCTGCGCACGCTGCGGTCGGTCATCCTGCCGATGTCGCGGCCGATCCTCGGCGTGGTGTCCATCTTCGCGGTCACCGCCGTGTGGAAGGACTTCCTGTGGCCGTTGCTCGTGGAGCCCGGTCCGAATACGAAGACGGTCAACGTTGGCATTTACGCGTTCGCGCAAGGACTTGGTCAAAACGTCGTCATCGCGGCCGCGTTCATCGCCGCCGTACCAACGATTCTCTTTTTCTTGATCTTCCAGAAGAACATCATGTCCGGGCTCACCGTCGGCAGTCTCAAGGGGTAATTCAGGCATCGGTTTCACGGCGAGCGGCCGGCTTGGCCGTTCGGCGGGTGACGTTCGCCCCGGCGCCAATCCGGGGCACGACAGACATCAGAGGCAGGTTCGGCGTGGACGGTCAGCTCGAGGTGCCAACGGCCGGCGGACGTGTGCCGCCATCCGCCACCGGGTGGTGGCGGTCGGCGGTCATCTACCAGATCTATCCGCGCAGTTTCGCCGATGCGAACGGCGACGGTGTCGGCGATCTGGCGGGCGTTCGCGCGCACCTGCCTTATCTCGCCGACCTTGGCGTCGACGCGATCTGGTTCAACCCGTGGTACGCCTCGCCACAGGCCGACGCCGGCTATGACGTCTCCGACTACCGCGTGATCGATCCGGTGTTCGGCACCCTCGACGAGGCGGTGGCGCTCATCCGCGAGGCGCACGCGCTCGGCATCCGCACCATCATCGACGTGGTGCCGAACCACAGCTCGGACCAGCACACGTGGTTCCGCGAGGCGCTGTCGGCCGGACCCGGCTCGGCGGCGCGCGAACTGTTCTGGTTTCGGCCGGGCCGTGGTCCCGACGGATCGATGCCACCGAATGGCTGGCAGTCCATTTTCGGCGGGCCGGCGTGGACGCGCACCACGAACCCGGACGGCTCGCCCGGCGAGTGGTACCTGCATCTGTTCGCCGCCGAACAGCCGGATCTTAACTGGGAGAACCCGAAGGTCCGCGAGGACTTCGAGGATGTGCTGCGGTTCTGGTTCGACCGCGGCGCGGACGGCGTACGCATCGACTCCGCCGCCATGTTGTGTAAGGACCACGATCTCGTCGACTTCGACGCGGACGACCCGCCGTTTCCGCATCCGTACTCGGACCGCGACGAGGTGCACGACGTCTACCGCGCGTGGCGGGCGATCGCGGACTCGTATCCGCAACCGCGCGCGCTGATCGGCGAGGTGTGGCTGCCCGACGTTGTGAGGTTCACCGCCTACCTCCGCCCGGACGAGTTGCACACCGCGTTCAACTTCGCGTTCCTGGGCTGTGCGTGGGAGGCCGGCGCACTCCGTACGGTGATCGACGGGACGCTGGCGTCGCACGCTCCGGTCGGTGCGCCCGCGACGTGGGTGCTGTCGAACCACGACGTACCCCGCCACGTCACCCGCTACGGTCGCGCCGACACCTCGTTCAGCCTCGACTTCCGGCAGCTCGGAGTGCCGACCGACCGTGCGTTGGGCACCCGGCGGGCGCGTGCGGCCACCCTGCTGATGCTCGCGCTGCCCGGATCCGCGTACCTCTACCAAGGCGAAGAACTCGGGCTGCCGGAGGTCGAGGACATCCCGAACGAGCTACGGCACGATCCGATGTTCTTCCGTACGCGTGGCGAGAACCTCGGACGCGACGGATGTCGGGTACCCATGCCGTGGTCGGGTGACGCTCGGCCGTTCGGCTTCAGCCCAACCGGTGCGACCGGCGCGCCGTGGCTGCCGCAGCCGATCGGCTGGCGCGATTACACGGTCGAGGCGGAGCGAGCGGATCCGTTGTCGATGCTCAACCTCTATCGCCGTGCGCTGTCGATCCGGTCCGCCGAATCGGCGCTCGGCGACGGGCCGATGGTGTGGCTGGACGCGCCCGATGGCGTGCTCGCGTTCGCCCGCGGCTCGGCGTCGGAGTTCTACTGTCTCGTCAACCTGTCGGCGGAGTCGGTACCGATCGGGCCGATCGTGGCCGGCGACAGCGATATCGTGCTCGCCAGCGGACCGATCGTCGGCGCGTTGCTGCCGCCGGATACCGCGGTATGGGTGCGGCGGCGCTGATCACGCGGCTCCGGGCCAACCCGGCTAGCGAGACGACCGGTTGCAACCCGTATACGGCACCCCCTGGAGGTCGTTGAAGCCTGCTCGCACCGTGGCGCGGTCGTTGTCGTAATTGACTTGGAAGATCACCGGGTACGAGTCCGGGCACGGCACCTTGACGGCGACGATCGCCGACACCCACGTCGCCTCCCCAGGTGCGAGCGTGATGCCGGCCGGCGGTGCGGACGCCGCGCCGATGCACTCGCCCCACGCGGTGCCCACTAGCTCAAGTCCGTCGCCGGGCAGCTCGACACCAATGCCGTCCAAGGTGATCGGTCGCGTTGACCGGTTCGCCAGCCGCGCGCCCAGCCGCAGCGTGGTGCCTAGCTGCTCGGAGCACGTCACACCGGTCGCGGCCATGTCGAGGGCCTCCGTTGCCGCGGACTCGGATGCGGCCGACGCAGCAGTGCGGTTCGCTTGTGAGGTCGCGGACGTACGCCCGTGGCGATCTCCGACGACGTACCCGATTCCGGCCGCGACGAGGAGTGCGGCCACTGAGGCGAGCATCCGCCACGGCATCGGACGCTGGGTCAGGACGGGCTCCGGACCGATCTCGATGACCGCCGGACTTACGGCCGGACTCGCCGCCAGATCGGTTGCCAGTCCGGAGCCGGCGTCTGAGCCGGTCTCGGAGCCGGCCGGATTCCCGGCGCCCTCGCTCGAGGTCACGGCGCCACGTCGCAAGCCGTCGCGGGAACGTTGCCGAGGTCGCTGAAGCCGGCGGTGACCTTGGTCTGACCGCCGTCATAGGCAACCGTGAACTCCACCGGGTAGGTGGCCGGGCAGGACGCGTGTACGACCACGACGGCGGAGACCCACGTGGTCGCGCCGGCCGGCAGCGGTCGGTTGCCAGGTGCCGTCGTCGTGAAGCGAGACGTGCACGGCCCCCACGCGGTGGCGACCAGGTCCAGGTCGTTTCCGGGCAGACCGACAGTGATTCGGTCCAACGTGACGTCGTGCAGACTCTGGTTCGCGACTCGTACGCCAACGCGCAGCAATGCGCCCTGCTGGAGCGAGCACGTCACGCCGGTGCCGGATATCGCGCCGAGCGGAGCGGTCGACGACGGTGCCGCGGCCGGTGTGCGGGCGGCCGCCACGGCCTCGGCTCGACCCTGTTGGTTCCCGACGATGTAACCGATCAGGACGGTGGCCACGAGTGCCGCCACCGCGCCGACCATCCGCCACGGCATTGGCCGAAGGCCTGCCGGCGGCGGTTCCTCGTCGACATCGATGAGCTCGCCGCCGAAGGGCCGCGCCGACGGCTCGGGCGGGCGTGGCGCGGCCGGGCTCATGCGACCGATTCTAGGTCGGCAACCGCGCTTGCACGGCCCTCGCGATTCTCGCCCGGTCGCGCCATGCAGACGCCGCGGCGCCAACCCCGAAAGCGTCGCAACGCTGGCCACTACGGCGCGGCGACGTCGACCGTTTCCGCGTTGGCCGCGGCCCGCAGGTCGTCGGAGACGGCGTCCCAATGCTCCAGCGCGGCGGTATCCGCCGACACGGTCACCTTCGGCACCTCCGTACGCATGGAAAGGTTCTCCGCGGCCTTTGCGCGACGCACCGCACCGATCAGGTCGGACGCCGCGTCGAGCACCGCCGGGTCGCCGGCACCACCGAGCCGGGTCGGCCACTCGGCGCGATGGATCGAACCGGTGCGCCACCACGACCAGACCTCTTCCGTGACGAACGGTAAAACCGGCGCGAACAGCCGCAGCAATGCGTCGAGCGCTTGGCGCAGCGCAAGCCGCGCGGACTCGGCGCCGCGACCGGATCCGTACGCGCGCTGCTTGACGAGCTCGACGTAGTCATCGCAGAACGTCCAGAAAAACGCGTTGGTACGCTCCAGCGCGCGGGTGTAGTCGTACGACTCAAGAGCCGCGGTCGCGTCGTCGATCACAACGTCGAGCGACGCGAGCATGGCGAGATCCAGTGCCACGGTGACGTTGGCGGACGGTGATGGCGCCGGGAATCCGAGGACGAAACGGCTGGCGTTCAACAGCTTCATGGCCAGCCGCCGGCCGACGCGCATCTGGTTTGTGTCGAACGCGGTATCCGCGCCGGGTCGGCCAGACGCCGCCCAGTAGCGGACCGCGTCGCTGCCGTATTCGTCCAGCAGTTCCATGGGCGTCACGACGTTACCGACCGACTTCGACATTTTCTTGCGATCCGGGTCGATGATCCAACCGGAGATCGCGGCGGTGCGCCACGGCAGCCGGCCGGTCATCGCCAAGCCACGCACCGTCGTGGTGAACAGCCAGGTACGGATGATCTCGTGCGCCTGCGGTCGCAGATCCATTGGGTACACACGGCGGAAGAGATCCTCGTCGTCGCACCAGCCGCCAGCGATCTGCGGCGTCAGCGAGGACGTCGCCCAGGTATCCATGACGTCGGTATCCCCGGCGAATCCACCCGGCCGACCGCGATCCGCTTCGGTGAATCCGGGCGGCGGCTGGGTCATCGGGTCGATCGGCAGCACGTCCTCGGCCGGCACGATTGGCTCGTCATAACGTGGCTCGCCGGTTTCGTCTAGCGGGTACCAGATCGGGAACGGCACGCCGAAGAACCGCTGGCGACTGATGAGCCAGTCGGACGTGAGGCCCCGCACCCAGTCGTCGTACCGCTGCCGCATGAATGCTGGCTGCCACCGCAATTGGCGGCCGGCTTCGAGCAGCGCGTCGCGATGCGCGAGGGTTCGCACGAACCACTGCCGGCTCGTGATGATTTCGAGCGGCCGTTCGCCTTTCTCGTAGAACTTGACGGCGTGTGTGAGCGGCTTTGGTTCGCCAATCAGCAATCCGGTCTCGGCAAGCAGGGCGACCACGTCGCGTCGGGCCTGCACGGCCGTCTTCCCGACGAGCGACTGATAGTAGGCCGCGCCGTCCGCCGATGCGCCCCATGTCGCGAGGTTCGCCTCCACAAGCCGCCCGTCGCGACCGATGATCGGTCGGATCGGCAACCCGAGCTCGCGCTGCCATTGCACGTCCGTGGCGTCGCCGAACGTACACACCATGGCGATGCCGGTACCCTTTGCCGGGTCGGCGAGGTGGTGCGCGTGGATCGGCACCGGCACGTCGAAGAGTGGCGACGTGGCGGTCGTGCCGATCAGATGCCGGTAGCGCTCGTCATTTGGATGCGCGACGAGCGCGACGCAGGCCGGCAACAACTCCGGCCGTGTCGTGTCCACCGCGACGGTGGCTTGCGCACCGTCGATGGTCGCGCCGAAGGCGATGCGGTGGTACGCCGCCGTGACCTCGCGATCTTCTTGCTCGGCCTGCGCGACGGCGGTCTGGAAGTCGACGTCCCACGCGGTCGGCGCGAGTGCGTGGTAGACGTCGCCGGCGGCCAATCCCCGCAGGAACGCGCGCTGTGCGACACGCTGCGCCGTAGAGCCGATCGTCGTGTACATCGTGGACCAGTCGACGGACAGCCCGAGGCGCCGCCACACCGACTCGTACGCCTGCTCGTCAATGGCCGTCAGCCGCGTGCACAACTCGACGAAGTTGCGCCGCGAGATCCGGGTCGGCGGTCGCTTGCGCTCGGCCGCGGTGTGCGGCGGCACCGGCTCCGGCAAGTCCGGGTCGTACGGCATCCTCGGGTCGCAGCGCACGTGGAAGTAGTTCTGCACGCGGCGTTCGGTCGGCAGGCCGTTGTCGTCCCAGCCGATCGGGTAGAACACCGTCTTGCCGCGCATTCGATGGAAGCGCGCCATGATGTCGGTGTGCGTGAAGCTGAACGCGTGTCCGACGTGCAGGCTGCCGCTGACCGTCAGCGGTGGCGTGTCGATGGAGTAGACGTCGTCGCGGAGCCTCGTCCGGTCGAACCGGTAAATTCCGTCGGACTCCCAACGGGCGGCGTGCTTGTCCTCGATGCCGTCCAGCGAGGGTTTCTCGGGCACGGACATGGTTGGGTCACCTTTCGAAAGTGGGGGTAGGACGTCAGACCGTCGGGCGTACTCGGCGTACGACCGACGGGCGTGCCACCCGTACCGCCGCGCCAGCGCCACGCGGCACGCGTACCAGCGACGTCGACGGCGTCGACGTGGTGGCGAGCGAGCGGGCGAGCCGGCGATTCACGGCGTCTCCTCTTTCGATAGCGGATACTCGCGTCCATGTTATCCCGAGCCGGCGCTGACTCTGTCGTGCTTATCCGGCATGCGAGGCCGGACCTGCGGCGAGACGAGCCGCCGCCGGCGTGGCGGCTGGGCGCCGACGGTCGAGCGGCCGCTCGCGCGTTGCGTTCCGTGTTGCCGTCGCGTTCATACCTAGTGGCAAGCGACGAGCCGAAGGCGAGCGAGACGCTGGCGGGTGCGTCGAACGGTGCGGCGATTGCGATCGATCCGGACTTCGGCGAGGTTCGGCGGCCACCCGACTGGACCGACGCCCATCGCGCGCTCGCCGCGGCCTACGTCGGGGGTGCCACGCACGCCGGGTGGGAGCCGCACGATGCGGTGGTACGGCGATTTGACGCGGCCGTTCGTCGCCATCAGGCCGCCGCAGCAGCCGACCGCCACCTACTCGTGATCGGGACTCATGGCATGGCGATGACGTTGTGGCTCGCCAGCCGCGTGCAGCTCGACCGCGATCCGGTTGCCTTCTGGGCCGGCCTCGAATTCCCGGACGTGGTGGTCGTCGAGTCAGGGCGGGCTCTGACCAGGCGCGGGTGATCCGCTATGTCGGTCGATTTCCGTTGCTATGACGGGGAAATCGACCCGTGCAGTGGATCATGCCGGCGCCGTCGGAGGGAGATGCCAAAGTAACCTTTGACATCTCCCTCGCGCGTGGCTATGGTTGAGCACGCGCACATACCAAAGATATCTTTGACATATGGAACTGACCGATCCGCAAACGATTAGGGCCCTGGCCCATCCGCTACGCCTCGACCTCGTCGAGCTGCTCGGCCAGGGCCCGATGACCGCCGCCGAGTGTGCGCGTGCGCTCGGCAGCACGCAGGCCAACTGCTCGTTCCATCTCCGGCAACTCGCCAAGTATGGCTTCGTCGCGCCCGCGGCGGCCGGCGACGACCGGCGGGAACGGCGTTGGCAACTGCTCGACTACGAGCAGAACTGGACGTCCGAGGAGCCGGAGCTGACCATGGCGCTCGACCAGGTGTTCATCCGCCGAGAATCCGCTCGGCTGCTCGACTGGACCACTCGCGCACCGGCCGAGCGGGGGGAGTGGCGGCGGGCAGCGGCTCTCGGTGGCGCGACTGTCGCACTGACCCCGGACGAGCTGCGCGACGTCGTACGCCGCTACGGCGAGCTGATCGACTACCTGATGCCGAAGTTCGGCGAGCGCATCGGCGACCGGTCGAAGTGGCCGGCGGGCTCGCGACCGGTACGGATCCTGTTCGCCGCGACGCCCCTCGTCGACCCGCTGGCGACTGACACAACCGAGACGACACCGGCGACCGCGGCCACCGACCAGCCGACGAAGACAACCAAACGAGCCAAGCGCCCACCGCGTTAGTCCCGCGTACCAACAACTCCTCCGACTGCCCGCAACATCCTCACCGGCACTCGTCGCGATGACGCACGCCCTCATTCGGGAGAACTGCCATGTCCGCACTCCGCCATCCACGATTCCGTCGGCTGCTGATCGGCGAGTCGGTGTCGAGCTTCGGCGACTCCGCGATGTTCCTGTCGCTGGGCGTCTGGGCGAAGGACCTGACCAACTCGAATACCGCTGCCGGCCTCGTCTTCCTGTTCCTCACCGGGCCACAACTGGCCGCGCCGCTGCTCGGTCATCTCGCCGATCGGGTCGGCCGCCGGGAGCTGATGATCTGGTCGAACGTGTTCGGCATCGCGCTCGTGCTGAGCCTGCTCGGTGTGTCGGATCGCGGCGACCTTTGGCGGCTGTACGTGGTGGCCGTTGGGTACGCACTGCTGTCCGCGCTCCCGGCCCGAGGCGGACTGCTCAAGGACATGCTGCCGTCCGAGGATGCGGCGAGCGGTCAATCGTTGCTGTCCAGCGTCGGTCAGGGCACGCGGATCCTGTCGCCGATCGTCGGCACCGGAATCTACGTCGCGGCCGGCGGCGGGACGCTCGCGATCGTCGACGCGGCCACCTTCGCGATCGCGATCGTCGCACTGCTGTCCATCAAGGTCACCGAGTCGCCGGTCGAGGAGATCACCGAGCCGTTCGTACGGCGGCTGACCGCGGGCTTCCGGCACGTACGGTCCACGCCGTTGTTGCTGCAGCTGACTGTCGCGCTAACCGCGTTCCTCGCCGTCGGCGGCCTGCTGGAAACCGGGCTGTTTGCCGCGATCCAGTACGGCATCCATCGGTCGCCGGCCTTCTACGGCGTGCTGCTGTCCATTCAGGGCGCGGGAACGATCGTCGGCGCGGTATTCGCGCCCAAGGTAGTGCGAAAGTTCGGAGAGGCGCGCACGACCGGGATCGGCTCGGTCGTGCTCGCGGTCGGGATGGTCCTCGGCATCCTCCTGCCGACCGTCGCGTCGTTCGTGATCGCCATGGTGCTGTTCGGCGCCGCGCTTGGCCTGATATTCGTGGCGTTCGGCACCGCTCAACAGCTCTACACCCCCGGTCGACTCGCTGGCCGGGTCGGCGCGGCGATGGGCACGTTGATGTCGATCGCGCAGACCGCATCGATCGCGATCGGTGCGGTGATCGTCGGCGTCGTCGACTGGCGGCTGATGTTCGCGCTTCCGGCCGTCACCGCGTTCGGGTGTGGACTATCGGTGCTCGTACGGCCGGCGGCAGCGCCGGCAGTGGTCGCCTCGCTCGCGGATTCGGCAGTTCCAGCCGACCTGGAGCCGGCGGCTGTGGCGTAGTGACGACGGCCCATCGGGGGGCGGCGTTCCCGTCGCATGGCGACGGGAACGCCTCCGTGTGTTGGATCATTCCGGTCCGGCCAGCAGCTCCATCACGGTGTCGAGCCCGATCACGCCGCCGGACACGATGCAGACGATCACGTCGTCCGCCGTGAACGTGTCGCTCGCCAGACCAGCAAGCGCGCAAGCCAACGGCGTCGCGCCGGCGCCTTCGGCCAGCACGCGATTGCGTTCCAGCATGAGCCGCAGCGCGGCCACGATGTCATTGACGGGTGCGACAAGCGAGCCGATGCCGAGCCGGGTCGCGCGGTGGAACATGGACGGCAAGACGGTCCGGCTGCCGATGCCGTCCACAAACGACGGTTGCATGTCGATCGTCGCGGGCGCACCGGCAGCCAAGGATGCGGCCAGCGGCGCGGCGGTCGCGGCTTCGCAGGCGTACACCCGCGCGCGCGACCCCGTCGAGGCGAGACCGGCCGCGATGCCGCAGGACAAGCCGCCGCCACCCCACGGTACGAGCACGTGCGTCACGCCGGGGAGGTCCTCGGCGATCTCGACGCCGATCGTTGCGTTGCCCGCCATCACGGCCGGATCGTCGAACGCGTGAATGAACACGCCGTCGACGCCGTCGACGCGCCGCTCTACGAACGCGTCCCACCACGCCTCCGCGCTCACCGGCAACACCCGGGCACCGAGTGCCTCCATGGCCGCGATCTTCGCCGCGGGCGCGGTCGGTGGGACGACGACGGTGCACGGCACGCCGAGCCGCCGAGCGAACCAGGCCGCGCCCTGACCCATGTTGCCGGCCGAGGCGGTCACCACGCCGGCCGCGACATCATCTGGCTTCGCGTTCGCCAGCACGGCCGCTGCGCCGCGCAGCTTGAACGACCCGATCGGCTGCAGGTTCTCGAGCTTCAGGTAGATCTGTGCGCCGGTGCCGAGGCGGACGAGCGGGGTGCGAAGCGCGACACCGGCCACCGCCTCGCGAGCGCGCGCAATGTCATCGGCAGTGGGCATGTCATCCGCGGCTGGCATGTCCTCGGCGTTGGTGGAAGCGCTCGGTGGCGCCATCAGAACGCCGCCCTCGTACCCACACCCGACTTTCGCGCCGCCTCGACGACGTACGCCGCCGCGGCGAGATCCTCGACCGCGAGCCCGAGCGACTCGAACACGGTCAATTCGTTGTCGTCGCGGCGCCCCGCAACCGTACCGTTGAGCACCTCGCCAACCTCGGCGACGACGTGGTCCGGTCCGAGCCCGGCCTCGGCGGCGGCGATCACGAAGTCGCCCGCCTCGTTGACGGCCGACTCGCGCCGGTCGGTGAAGAACCGTGATGCGACAACGGTCGCGGTGTCGAGTTCGCGAGCCGTCGGCACGCAGGCACCGACCGCGTTGACATGCGCGCCGTCGGCCAGCCAATCGCGGTGCAGCAAGGGTTCGCGGGCCGACGTCGCGGTCACCACGATGTCCGCGTCGTCGACCGTGTCATGAGCGTCGGGCACGTACTTGACCGGTATCCGCAACTCGTCGCTGAGCTGGCCGGCGACCGCCGCGCCACGGGTTGCGTCGCGGCCGGTCATCCGTACCCGGGAAAGCGGGCGGATGGTGGCGATGGCGCGCACGTGCCACGCGCCCTGCACACCCGTGCCGAAGACGGCCAGTTCGCAGGCGTCGCCTCGGGCCAGCACATCGGTCGCGGCCGCGGAGGCCGCGGCGGTGCGGATCGCCGTGATCGCGGAGGCGTTGAGGATCGCTTGCGGCTCACCAGTCTCCGGATCCAGCAGGATCACCATGCCCTGGTGCGCATCCTTGCCGATGGCCGGGTTGCCGCCGAAGATGCCGAGGAACTTAAGGCCGAGAGCGGGCGCCGGCTCGGCGACGTAACCCGGCATCATGCCGAGCATGCCGGGCACTCCGGGTGGCCGTTCGATGCTCCGCAGCGGCTGGAACGCGGCACCGCGGGCGAGCGCGCCGAACACGTCGCGCATCACGTCGACGCAGGCGCCGACCGGCAACAACTCCGTGACCGCGTCGTGGTCGAGCACGAGGATCTCCATGCGCCCAGTCTTGTCCATCCGCCCGGTGGGAGAAAGTTCGCCGCCGGATCGAAGGGTCAGCAGCCGGAGTCGCAACCCTCGATGGCGTTGGCCTGACCGAGGTTCTGGTTGGCGAGGCGGAAGATGACGTCGAACGAGACGCTGGCCTCGGTGACCTCGATGTGCGTGTGGCCGGCCGTACCGTCCGGAGTTCCGACGGTATAACTCGAATCCGGCTTGGACGCGAGGCCCATGAAGTGCGTCGTCATCGTCTGGTTACCGAGCTTCGTCATCCGCGCGGTGTTCCCGTCAAGGTACGCATCCATGTAGTACTTGACGTACGCGACCGGATCCGACGGGTAGGAGATCTTGTCCCACGTCTGCACTGAGCCGGCGTGCCACTGGTGTGCGGCGGTCTGCTGGTTGATCGTACGGATGACGATAAAGTCGCCGCTCTTGTTGAAGAACGACGAGTAGCTGGAACCGTGGCGCCCTGGCTGTTCGCCAGCGTCCAGTGCTGGTCGACGGAGCCGATTCCGTAGAGCTGGTTCTTCGTGGACGTGCTCGTCAGCAGCGTGAGATATGACGTGTCGTGGTTGGCCCACGCGGTCAGGATCGCGCGCGCGTAGTCGCTCGGATACGCGCGAGAGGACGGCGTCGCGCTCGGCGTGGCCGACGCGGAACCCCCGCTGGCCGGCGCCGACGGCGGGCCGGTGACCGCGCCGAATCCGGGCGACGGATTGGCGGCGGCGCCCAGCTGTCCGGTACCCGTCGCGTTGTGGTTGCAGGCGCCGAGCGACATCGTGAGTGTCGCGGCGGCGAGCGCGATGACTAGCGCCGTGCGGTGGGTCGAGCGGGTGGCCGGCAAGGGCATGGGCGGCTCTCCTCGAAGCGTGAGCCTGCGCATGGTATTCGTGCCGGCTCGTCACGCGCATCGGGCAGTCGGATGTCCGACGTTCAGCTGCCCGCGGTCCCCGCCGCAGACGTCGCCGGGCCGGCTCGCATACGAG
>DASTMZ010000090.1:0-48380 GCA_035713725.1 Micromonosporaceae bacterium | reverse complement strand
GTATCAGCCGGCTGCAGCCGCACCCGTTTACCCCCGTCTCTCGGCGGGCCGCGATCATCCGCAGCACCGTCGCCGTCATCGTCGGCGCCGGGGTCGCGGTGCCGTGCATCATCCGGTTCGGCGCCGCCGTCACCGGCATCGGCGCCGCCGTCGTCCTGGTCGCCATCCTCGGCGTGTGGACGATACAGATGCTGCCGCAGACCCGGCCGGGCGGCGACCAGATCGAATACCACATCCGGGACCTGGAGCAGGTGGCGGTCAACACGCATCGCCGGCTCGCGGACCTCGCCGAAATCCACAACCGGCACTACGCCCGGCTCGTGTCCGCCGAGGGCCAACTCGCCCGGATGGAGAACATGTCCGCCGCGGTGATGGCCGCGCAGGAACGCATGTCGAACGTTCTCGCCGACGTCCCCAACATGATCGCCGACTTCGGGATCGATCAGCGGCAGGACGGCTACATGTCCGCGTTGGACGGCGCGTTGGGGAAGGTGGCGGAGGTGGCGAAGCAGTCGGCCACCGACATCCGCAAGGCGGTGTCGACACCGAATGTGGTTCCGATCGGCCGGGCGCACGACCTGCGGCGTGTACTGAACACCGATCGGCCGCCTGCGGGCCGCTGAGCCGGTTCAGGCCTGCCGGGCTGGTCCCCCCGCTTTCCGGCTGGACGGTGAAATCCCAGGCCACAACGGCCTGGGATTTCTCGTCGAAGGGAGTCGGTAAAGTGTCGACGCCTTACAAGCGGGGGGTCGCTGGTTCGAAACCAGCCGTGCCCACCATTCCTGAATAGACCCGGAACCTCGGCGCAAGATCGCGGACCGCTGCTAGTTGCCGCCGCTCAGTAGGACGAGCGTGTCGCCTGGCTGCGCGATGGGAGTCAGCGAGTTCGTCACTGGGGTCAGCTTGCCGTCTTGGTCTATCAAGAACAAAAGGTCGGCGCCTTGCGGTGGGGTTCCGTTTGACCGAGTGACGGTGACACTGGCGCCGGCGGCTTTTCGGGCCGTGAGCGCCGGACGGGTGAGACTCGGCGCAAATAGCGTTTCGCCGGCGGTATACGGGGCTACCACGCCGTGGTGAGAATGACGCGGGGCGAGCCGGTAGACCAGCGTGTCGGGATCGTCGGACAGCGTTGTGGCGGCTAGGGCGTTGAAGTCGTCCTCGTCGGTGAGCAGCAGGATCGCGGTGACACCTTCGATCGTCGCACGCTGGCCGGTGGCGGCTGCGAGTAGCTCGCCGGGCGCCAGTTGGAAGGACGCGCGCTTGATTTGCTCGCGTTCGGCGTCGGAGGCGGCCCACATGAGGACATCCAGGCCCGCGGTGCGAAAGGCCCGTGCTAGATCGATGACCCACGGGTCGCCGCCGATGAGCAGCGGGCGAGTGCGCGCCGGGCGAGTGACGCCGAGTCGCCGGGCCACCGTGCCGGCCGTCAGCCCGTAGAGCGCCACGGTCGCGACAATCACGAGAAACGTGACGGGCAGGATTTTCGACGCTCCCGTGACATGGTTGTTCGCTAGTTCGGCGCCAAAGGTGGAGGCGGTGGCGGCGGCGACGATTCCTCGCGGCGCCATCCAGCCAATGAACGCTCGCTCCCGCCAAGCCAGGTCCGACCGGACCGTGGCAACGAACGCGACCAGTGGACGGGCGACCAGCACCAGGACGGCGACGAGGCCGAGGGTGGGTAGCCCGAGGTGTCGCAACGACTCAGGTGTGACCGTGGCCGAGATGGACACGAAGAGGACCCCGATGATCAGCTGCACAAGTGTCTCGAAGAACGGCCGACGTGCAGGCATATCGAAACCCCGCAGGTTCGCGACCGCGAGCCCCATCAAGATGGCGGCAACTAGCCCAGTGTCATCCCGGATGACATCGCAGACTGCTGCGACACCCACCACACACGCGAGCTGGGTCGTGGTGCTGAGCACGTCGTCCAGATCCAGCACGCGGAGGCACAACCAAAGAATCGCCACACCGACCGCGGCGCCCACGATGCCCACGCCCGGCGAGAGGAAGAACCGCCCCACCGCGTGAACGGCACCCTGGTTCGTTTGCGCCAACACGGCGTGGAATACCACAGCACCAAGGATTCCGCCGATCGGATCGATCAACGATCCCTCCCACGACAGGATCCGTTGGAGGTGCTCGGTCGGTCGAACGACGGCCAACAACGGACCGACAACCGTCGGTCCGGACACGACTAGGATCGCGCCCGTCATGAGCGCTGCACCGGTCGACATGCCTAGCAAGAGACCGGCGAACGTCGCGCCGAACGCGGCCGTGATCACCACTCCGGTGGTTGCCAAACGTGGCGCGACCCGTCGTGCCCTGCCACGAACGCTGCCAAACACCAATCCCAGACCTGAGTCGTAGAGGATCACCGCTACGGACAGCGAGACAAGCGGCTGGAACGCCGAGCCGAGCATTTTCTGCGGATCGACATCACTCGTGAGCGCTCCGGCCGTGAAACCTGCCGGGAGCAAGATGATGAGCGCCGGGATATGCAGCCGGCTCGCAGCCACCTGTGACCCAACCGCCAGCACCAAGATCAGGCCGACGCCGAGCAGGACCTGGTTGGTGGTCATTTCCCGCGGCCTGTCATGCAACCACGGCCGTGGCAGGCGATGTAGACGTCGCTCATGCGCGCTTCCGTTCTGCTGCGGCGTTCTCCGCGCGACGATTCAGCCAGCGCTGCACCGCGAGCATCGCGGATCCTCCGACGAGCAACATCGCGACGTTCACCCCGAGCACGCTCAACGCGCCGCCCGCCTTGCCCGGCTGGCCCACCGCGATCGCGACGCCGACGTACGCCGCCGCCGGGATCGTGGTCACCGAAATCGCGACGCCGACCGCTGCACTCGCTCTGGTCTCAAAGGACAATGTGGCCGCAATGCCCGCGGCCAGCGCGACGCCGACCGTACCCACGCCGATGGTCACCAGCCCGGCGAGACCCGGCGAGGTTGCGGAGAACGAGCCCAATCGACTCGTACCCCTAACGACGCCGCCCGCGGCACCAGCCGCTAGGGCAGTGGCCGCCAAGCCGACGAGCAGGGTGAGGACTGACCGGTATGCCAACCGCCAACGCCCGCCCACGATGCCGACGCAGGCGGCTACGATCGGGTACGTATCGGGGCTGACCGCCATCGCGCCGACTATCAGTGTGTCGTTAATCGTCAGGACGCCGTACCCGGCAATGACTCCTGCGACGATCATCAACACCAGATACCGCGCTGCCGGCTTGGCGTTGCTTTGCGCCAGGCCCATCATGTCGGCCCAGATCAGAGACGTGGCACGGGTGCCGGTTGGCGACGGACCGATGGTCTCGACGTTCGCGAAAGAGATCTCGTCCGGACCGATGCCGACGTCAGGCAGATGACCGATGACGTCGTCGGCCGACGCGCGTGCCACATCGGCCATCAGAAGTCCACCGTCGACGGCCTGCGCTTGGGGGATGACGATCACGTGCCGGCCATGACCGGACTCCACTAGCCAGGCCCGAAGCTGGTGCAGGGCATCGGTCTGGCCAGAGACCCTCAGCTGGAACATCGGCGACGCCTAGAAGACTGCGATCGGGTTGACGGGCGAGCCGGTGGCGTGCGGCATCCGCAACGGCGCCACAACGCAGAAAAACTCCCATCGCCCATCGCGCTCACACATTCCGGCGAGATCGTCAAGCTGGAGGTAGTCGAGCAAGTACAGACCCATCGCGTTGATCGCCAGCACGTGGATCGGGAAGGGTACGCCTTCGGTCGTGCTCGGCGCTGCGTCACTGTTCGTGTCGCTACCGAGGACGGCGATGCGTCGTTCGCTGAACAGCCGAGCCGTCGACGGGTGTAGTCCGGCCTTGGCGATGGTGGTATCCCACGAACCCATAGTCGCGAGCCGCTGGTTGTGGCCGAGCCGTACGAAAAGTAGGTCGCCCGGCCCAACCTTGACTCCTTGCGACTCTTCCGCCGCCAACAACTCGTCAACCGAAACCTGATCGCCGGGTTGTTGCCAGGGCACCGAGTGGAGCCTGGGAATGTCGAGTAGGACGCCGCGGCCGACAATGCCGTTGCTAACGCTGGATATGTCCCCGAGCATCGCGCCGTTCTCGGTTGCTGATGAGTCCGGAACACCGCCGAAGAGCCTGCCGTGATAACTCACATGGCAGAGAGCGTCCAAATGGGTGTGGCCGTCGTTGTGGTAGTTCGTGCCGACGAAATCCTTGATGAATTGTTCCGGCCCCGACTCGTCGTCGGGCAGCTGAGTCATGCGGTGCTGCGCTGGCACGGGATTGTCCGGGCGCGCATCAGTGCCGATGTCTAGCGACAAGCTCACCGACTCGCCCGACCGAACCAGGTCGGCCGCCGCGGCGACGTGATCCGGCGTGAGGTAGTTCAGCGTCCCCAGGGAGGAGCGATCCGGACCCCAGCGGTCCCAGTTCGACACCTCGTGGAACAGCGCGTCGAATTCGGCGCCAGTGAGGCTCGCCGCCTCCGCCGTCATGATGATCCGGATCGTTGCCAGCGCCACAGCGCCCAACGGGGCTTCGGCAGGCGGACATGGCTCGGATCGAGACGCTCGGTTGATCGGTGGTACGGCCGCCCGACGGTGACCCGCATCGGCCACTCCTGTATTGGTCCGGCTCCGTCAGTTCCTACGCGATGTCGTGCTTCGCACAGTCCATCAGGTGATCCGTCGCCTGTCCGGGATACGCCTGGATTTCGGGGTAGGTCGCGGCTCGGCCAACGAATACGTACCCGCGCATTTGGTTCGCGGGCCGACAGCCTTAGGAGGCGCTGCCTGCTCTTCCTTGTGCTGCCTGCGGGACCGACGGGGGCTTGCGTCTCCTTCGCGCCAACGTCATGACGGCGCCGGAGCCCGACACGGCGAGGTATGCAGTGAGGACCGCGATGGCCACCGGCGCGAGCTGGAGCGTACCGATCTGGGTCGTGAGGGCAACCATGAGGATCACCGTGGCCGGCGCGGCTATGAGCGATCCGGGAACGGCGGCAAACATCGTGGCGAACGCGAGCCCTTCGGGGAGCCCTGGGATCAGCAAGTGGGCGGCGATCCCGGCGGTGCCGCCGATGAACAGCATCACGAGCACGGGTCCGCCGATGAACCCGGTGGCTTCGCATAGCGCGAACACGAGGATCTTCGCGAACAACACCGCGATGACCAGCCCGGCACCGAGCGTGGCTCCGTTGTGGATGACAGTCGTCAGCTGAGAGGTTCCAGTGAACAGCGTGAGCGGCAGGGCGACGCCGACCAGTCCGAATCCGAGGCCGCCGAGCGTCGAGCGAAGGATCGTCCGGTTGGCGAGCGGAGCGGTGATCTTAGCGAGCAGTCCGATCGCCACTACCGTCGTCAGCGCCAGCGCCGCGGCGACGAGGCCGAGCGGAACGGCCGCAGCCAACTGCCAGTCCTCATACTGGAAGGCCGGCAATCGGTAGAGCCCAAGGAATGTGGTGCCGGCAATCGGGAAGTACACGGCGAACGCCACCGTCGAGCAGAGCAGGGCCGCGACCAACGCGTGAGCAAAGCCTGCGCGCTTTGGACGCCCAATCTCCACCACGAAGCTCGTCGCCAAGATCGGAGACGACAGCAACCCGGCGTACGCGCCGGACATTCCGCTCAGCGCGTTCGTTGCACTCGTGCTCTCGTCGAGCCGTCGCCGTTGCGAGACCCAAGTCCCCAGTCCGCCACCAATCTTGCCCAGGGCATCCTCGGGGCCAAGGCTTGCCCCACCGATCAGTGACACGAGCGAGACGACAACCGCCTTCAGGACCGTGCTCGGCTCTACTCGCTCGTCCTGGAGCTCCTTCATCGTGCCAGGCAGCTTGGCCGGGAGCCGAAGCGCGCGCCGAAGCACGCCGACAAGCACCCCGGCGCCCGCCGTCACCGCCACCCACCACAGGCTCCCAGAGAACCAGTCCGGGTTCTTCGGCAACGTGAACCAAAGCCTTGTGCCGCCCTTAACCAACCCCAGGAACGCCAGCCCCGCGAACGCCAGCACCAGCCCGAGCACAAACGCGTAGCCGATGACCGTCCAGAATCCGCGGGATCGGTCCAACGCAACCGAACCAAGGCCAGAATCTGGCGCCGCGTCGACAGTGGACCGCGAGGCGACATGAGGATCAGCGCTCGCCCGCTTGCCAGCCTTCGAGAAGGGCACACGTCGCTTCATCTCGCGCACGCAACTCCGCTCACGACTGCCTTGTTGGGCCAAGCGACCACCGTCTGCGAAGACGGCGCCGTCAATCCGGGCCATCGCGCCGGCTGGCCTCATGGCCCATGTTAGGGAACGCGAGTGAGGCCACATCGCCGATTTAGGCTGATTCGGCGCCAACCCGGCCGCAGCGGACTTGGACGTGCTTGACTCGGTGGAAGGTAGGCGTGGCGCCAGCATCAGGGCGACCGATGCCTTCGATCGCGTCGGGCGGCCAAGGGGTGGTCATGATGGTGACGACGAAGGCTCGCGTCGACAAGCGGACCCGGGCGAGGCGCACCGGACCGCCGGCCACCGGTCGCCAGCGCCGGTCAACGCACGTTGAGCATCTGAGTCGGACCGAACGGGTGGCCAAGGGCAAGGCAGCCAGGACGGCCGTTCCCCTCGATGCGCAGGCCGCGTTCGAGCCCTCGCCGGCGCGTGATCCGGTCGGCCTACTGCTGGATCAGTCCCGGTCACGTGTCCCGGAACTCGTGCCGATCCGCTACGGACGCATGCTGGTGTCTCCGTTCGCGTTCTACCGTGGCGCCGCGCTGCCGATGGCGGCGGACCTCGCCGCGATGCCGTCGTCGGGCTTGACGGTGCAGCTATGTGGGGACGCACACGCGTCGAATTTCGGCGCGTTCGCTTCGCCGGCGCGGAGGTTGGTCTTCGACATCAATGACTTCGACGAGACCCTGCCGGGGCCATTCGAATGGGATGTCAAACGTCTCGCTGCGAGTCTCGTGGTGGCGGCACGAGAGAACGGATACTCACCGAAGGCCGGCCGCATGGTCACCGTTGCCGCGGCAGAGAGCTATCGCACCGCGATGCGAGCGTTCGCGGGACAGACGCGTATCGAGGTGTGGTACGCCCATCTCGAGGTAGAGCCGACCCTGCGCCGATACCGGGCGCAGATGAAGCCGAAGCGGATCGCATGGGTGCAGGCGGCAGTCTCCAAGGCACATACGCACGACAGCTTGCAGGAGTTGTCGAAACTCACCACCGTCGTCGATGGGCGGCACCAAATCGTTGATATGCCCCCGACGATCGTTCCCGTGGAAGACGTCGTCACCGACGTACAGGCCGACGCGCTGTATAAGGAGATCGAAACAGTGCTGGCTCGTTACCGCCGCAACCTTCAATCCGATCGTCGCCGGCTGCTCGAGCACTTCAGGTTGGTACAAGTCGCCCGCAAGGTTGTTGGGGTCGGCAGCGTCGGCACCCAGGCGTGGATCCTCTTGCTCGACGGTGGCGACGGCGACGAGCCGTTGTTCTTGCAGGCCAAAGAGGCCGACGTGTCAGTCCTGGCACGGTTCTGTGGCGCGAGCCGATATAGCAACCAGGGTGAACGCGTCGTGGCCGGACAGCACCTCATACAAGCGCAAAGCGACATCTTCCTTGGTTGGACCCGGATCGAGCAACCGGACGGCCAACCACGTGACTACTACGTGCGCCAGTTGCGGGACTGGAAGTTCTCCGTACCGATCGAGCAAATGAGGCCGAAGGGATTAGCGGACTACGCCGAGATGTGCGGCTGGACGCTCGCCCGTGCCCACGCGCGATCCGGTGACCGCGTGGCGCTTGCCTCCTACCTCGGCAAGAAGAAGACCTTCGCGCACGCGATCGCTGACTTCGCCGAGAGTTACGCCGACCAAAACGACCGCGACTACGCAGCCTTCAACGACGCCGTCAAGGAACATCGCGTTGAAGCGGAGGTCGGCGTCTAGCACGGTCACCTGTTTGCTAGACGCCTTCGCGTTCCTGGTGTGTGCCGACTGTGGTCGTGCCCTCGCGCGGTAGTAGCCACGGTCGCGTTCGGCGTCAGAGCTCCGAACTTCCCTCGCCCACCGCCTCACGGAGAGTCTGGGACGGTTCGAGATCGGCCAACGGATACTCCTCCGTACCCTGCCGCGTGTGCACCTCAGCGAACTCGGCGTCGTACTTGACCACTGCGCCGGGCGTACCGTCGGGCACGAACACGTCGAGCCGGTTCTCCTTCGCAAGCCTCGCCATCTCCACGGTCAGCATGCGCGCAACGTACCGCTCCGGTCGGCTCGCCCGTACCCACTTCACGACATTTCGGCGTCCCGAGCGCAACCAACCGGTCCCAAGCCCCAAGCTTCGGCAGGCTGGCGAACCGGGCACACTCCCACGGCCGCAACCGGCTCGGCTTGAGACGATCGACGAGACACGCAAAATCGGTATCGCGGCTTGCTGCGGCTCCGGTATGCAACAGCAATGAGCGAGGAGACCATGCCGGGCGGCAACACGGATGGTGCCGTACGCATCCGTGACGTGGTCCACAAGCGGGCCGCACCGTGGACGGCGACCGTACACGCCTTGCTTAGGCACCTGGAGCAAGCCGACGTGGACGGCGTTCCCAGGGCACTCGGCTTCGATGAGCAAGGGCGTCAGATGCTTACGTACCTGCCCGGCGAGGTGATCGGCGATCGCGAGCACTGGCCGGCGTGGGTGTACGCGGACTCGACCCTGGTACAGGTCGGCCACTGGATGCGACGCATCCATGACGTGACAGCTGGCTTCGTGCCGCCAACGGACGAGCGGTGGTTCACCGGTCGCACCATGCAGCCCGGGTGGATTGTTGGTCACCAGGACGCGGCGCCGTACAACGCGGTGATGGACGGCGAGCGGCTGGTGGGCTTCTTTGACTGGGACACCGCGAGTCCGTCGCCAGCAGACGACGATCTTGCGTTCTCGGCGCTCCTTTGGGTGCCGCTGACCGCCCCGGACGTCGGCGACGAGTCAAGCCCGCACGACGCCAGGGACCGGTCTCGCCGCCTTCACTTGCTGCTTGACGCCTACCGCTACGACGGCGATCGGCGGGCGTTCGGTGCGGCGATCGTGCGGCGTGCCCGCCGACAGGCGGGCGTCATCCGCGGCATGGCTGAGGCTGGTGATTCGGCTGCGATCGCGCTGCTGCCGATCGCGAGCCGCCTCGAACAATCCGCGTCGTATGTCGGGGTGCTTCCGGACTTCTTCTGGACGCCCACTGCCGGCAACCCGTCACACGCCGGAAAGGTGGTGACGCCGGTGTCGGATCGGGCCGCTGCCGTTCGTAGAGAAGGTGGCGGGTGGCACAAGAAGCCACCCACGAAGGAGGAGACATGACCGAATACCTCATCGCCTTCAACGACGAATGGGTGCCCGACCACACAATCGACGAGCTGCGTGAGAAATCCAAGGTGACCAGGGCGTTGATCGCCGAGATGAAGGCTGTCGGAGTCTTGATCTTCACCGGCGGCTTGGACGATTCTGCCCCGGTGTTCAGTGTCGACGCGTCGAGCGGCACACCGCTGTTCAGCGACGGTCCGTTCATCGAGGCCAAGGAGCACCTCGGCGGCTTTGCCGTCGTGGATGTGCCCGACGAGGAGGCGGCGCGGCTATGGGCCGGAAGGGTCGCGACGGCCTGCGGGTGGCCGCAGGAGGTGCGGCGCTTCCGGACCCCCTTCGAACCTCCAACGGCAGCTTGATCGCAGCCGCGTTGACCCACATGACGCCGGGCCAGAAGGACGATTCTCACCAGCGATCGGGAGTTATCAGGGCGGCGGGTCGTGATGTCCTGCGCCGCGGTCAAGAGATGCTTCCAGCGTTGCCAGGTCGCGTACCGCGTAGCGACGGTGCTCACACTCTTCTCTCATGATCACGCGCAGGCAGCGGCCGACCGAGCGTGATTCCGTGGGGTGCCCGGGGGAGGGTGGCTGCGTGCATATCCGCTCCAGTCCGGTGTCTGTGATCCCGTCGACGATGCCGCGCACCAGCGCCATCCGGATGGCACGAATCTCCTTCACCTCGGCCAGCGTGGGGTGGGCGTCCGGGTCGATGCCGAGCGCCGCCGCTTCCGCGGGTGGGTAGCCGGTGTGCGGTATGCCGAACGGGTGGTAGGGCACCGGCTGTTCGAGGATTGCGCGCCCCGCCCAAGCGTCCGTCGCTAACACGAGATGGCGCAGCGTCTCGATGAACGACCACTCGTCGTCCACCCGCTCGTCGATGCAACGTTCGGGCAACCTCTCGGCACGGGCGACGGTGTCCGACCAGAGGCGTTCGATCGTGTCCCACATCGCGCGGTAGTCGGCGGCCGTTCGCACTGCCCGCAGCTGTACGCGTTCGGGGTGGCGCCGGTCGAGCTCGCCCTCGACAAAGGCCGTGACGTCGACGTCGTTGACGAGGAAGTTGCCGACGAGTCCGGACATGCTGACGTCGACGAGCCACGAGTCGGTGATCTTTACCTTGCGCAGGTCACAGTCTCGGAATTTTGCGCCCGTGAAGTCCGCGCCCGTGAAGCTGGCACCGTGGAATGCGCTGGTGCTGTCGTAGTCAGCGGCCATCGCGCCATTGTCGCGAATTCGGTCGGCGGCCGCCAACCGCCGCACACGCGAAAGTCGTCGCAGTCTGCGCTGCCGATCGGCCGACGCGGACGGCCGTGCGGTAGGAGTCGCCGTCGTGCACCCTCGACTTCGTGACGCACCCTGCCAGACGCTCACATCCGTCGATACGCTCGGCGAACGGCCACGGAAGGGAGACAGCGTGACGGCGCGTCCATTCGCCGTAGTCGCGGGAGTTGGGGTGCTTGGATCTTCCTGAAGGACAACACGACCGGAAGAGTCGGTTGGGTGGCCGGCGGCTTGGTAGTGCCGACCGGCCCACACGCCGGCGACCTCCCCAGGTGCTGACCGCACGGTCCAGGTCTGTTCCTCCTGTCGACCGCTTGGTAAATCGGGCGCTGGCGGCGCCACAGCGGGCTAGCATCACGGCTCGTGATCGATGTGGCCGAGATCCTCGCCTTCGAATTCGGGCTCACCGTTCGCGCTATCGAGGCCAACGACGAGGGCATCGACCGTGCCGCGCAACGCTTCCGGGTGTACGCCGACGGCTCTCACAGCGACCCGCGGTGGTACGCAGTCAAGTGGTCGTCCGGCGGCTCGATCGCCGGGTTGCTCACGCCGGCCGCACTTGCGGACGCCTCGGTCGACGGCGTACCCGGACCGCTCCGAGCCCGTGACGGACGCCCGTGGACCGACCAAACGGAGGCGAACCAACCGTCGACCGTCGAACCGCGCCGATTCAGTGTGGTTCCGTGGGTCGGTGACCACCAGGCCATCGAGAGTGGTTTGAACCAACCACAATGGCGTGCCTTCGGGCGGCTACTCGCCGCGGTGCACGGATTCCGCGTGCCCGATGCGTTACGAGCGGCGCTCCCGGCTGTCAGGCATGACCGTGAGTTGGCTGCCGTGACGCGTACCGACGAATTGGTGGCAAGCGATCGGCCCGGTCTCGACCGCGATGTCGCGGCCTTGTGGCGCGAGAACCGCGACCGGCTGTTGGCCGCGGCCGACGCGGTGCCGCACCTCGCCGCGCACATTGAGCCGGCGGTGCTTTGTCATGCCGATCCACATCTCGGCAACGTGCTGGCGGGAAATCCGGGCGCCGGCGACGCTGACGCCGTGTGGCTGGTGGATTGGGACGACGTCGTGCTCGCCACGCCCGAGCTGGACCTCATGTTCGTCCTCGGCGCGACGTACGGCGACGAGCACATCGGCGAGCGCGAACGCGACTGGTTCGCGACCGGATACCTTGGCGATGAATCCCCGACCGCGCACGACCTGCGGCGAGCCGCCGATGCGACGAGGCTGCGGTACTACCGGCTGGTGCGCGCGCTCATCGACGTCGCCGATCTGGCCGCAGAAGCCCTCGTGCCGGACACCGAACCGGTTTGGCGAGCGACCGCGAGTCGACTAGTGGCGGCGAACCTGTCTCCGGACGGGCTTCTCGCCCTAGGCGGCTACTGACGATTTGTGCGCCAGACGTTGGTGCGGCGCGGTCATTGGCCGACGCGACCGTCGATGCACTCACGCAGTAGGTCGGCGTGCCCGCAGTGCCGGGCGTACTCCTCGATCATGTGCACCAGTACGTCACGCAGCGGCACGCCGGTCGCGCCGCGGGCGCCCAGATCCGTGCTGTCCGCTACGAATTGCTCGGCGAACGCGACCTCGCTACGCCACGCCTGCCACGCGTCGTCGACTACCGCCGGATCCGCGACCGCTCCGTCCCAGTCGCCGTCGCGATCTTCCTTGGAGTGGTACCGATTCGGTGCGTCCTGTCCGGCGAGTGCGCGGCGGAACCAGTGCCTCTCCACGTCTGCCATGTGGCGTACGAGCCCGAGCAGGGACATCGTGGACGGCGGCACGGACCGGCGCGCCAACTGTTCGGCATCCAGATCAGCGCATTTCAGCTCGAGCGTGAGGCGATAGCGCCGCAAGTAATCGACCAGGGTGCCGCGTTCGTCCGCGGTTGCGGCGCTGGATTCGCGCGGGTCGTCGTCGGGATCGACCCACATATCGGGGTAGATGGTGGACCGAGTCCATCTCGTCGTCGTTGGCTGGTTCACGCGCTCGGCTTCGGACACTCGAGCATGATCGAGCACGACGGCTGGCGTCCGCCACCGATTAAGTCGCCGGCGATCACTCGGCGACCGGTAGCAGGGCCGTGACCTTCGCCAGCGCCTTGTCCGCCGGATGCTGCTTGATCAGACCTTCACGCCCGACGGCTCGTACGCTCAGGATCGCCGTACCGTCTGGTGCCGCATGCACGACGACGGTGACGACGCTCGGATTGAGCCCACCCATGCCCACGCCGACCGTCGCTCGCATCGCCACCGACCCGTCGTCGCGGGTCTCCGAACCGATCAGATCGCCCGCGTGCCGGAGAGCACGTTCGACGGCCAGCGACGCCTCTGCGACGGTCCCACGAAGCTCAACTGTCCGCTCGCGTACGTCCTTCTTCGTCCACTTGAACCCGCGCGCCGCGCCACGAGCACCGCCCTTGCCGCCGGCGCCGAGCCCGGCACCACCCGTCGCCGCGGACCCGACCGCCCCGCCAAGCGCACCGCCCTTGGCGCCCAGCCGCACGACCGCGGCAAGCAGCAGGTCGTCTTCGCCGGCCTCGTCGAACACGGGTGACCTCCGATCGGTTCGGTGACGGCAAGTTTCGCAGCCGCACCTGTGGACGACGAGGGATCGACGTGGCAGCGGGGGAGTCCGGTCCGTGCGGCACGAAAAGCCCGTCCCGATCGATCCAGGGCGGGCGCGCCTGCGAGCGACTGCGCTACCTATGCCGCATCGATGATCCAGCGCTCCGAGACAACCAAACGAACGCCAGGCGGCGTGATAGTGGTAGCGCAACGGACGCGAGGAGTCAGGCGTGCAGGGACAGGACCGTACGGAATACGTGGAGTTCGTGTCGTCGCGCCTGCCGGGTCTGCGGGGACTCGCGTACACGCTGTGTGGCGACTGGAATCGTGCCGACGACATCATCCAGACCAGCCTCACGAAGGCATATCTGCGATGGTCTTCGGTACGCGCAAGCCGCGATGTGGATCAATACGTACGCGCGATCGTGGTCAACACGTTCCTCTCGGAACGCCGCCTGGCCTGGTCGCGCGTGCGCCTCGCTGACCTACCGCCGGATATGCCCGCGCCGGAAGGGGCGAGCATCGAGGACCGCGCCGTGTTGCGTCAGGCACTCGCTCGGCTGCCGAAGCGCCAACGCGCGGTGTTGATCCTGCGCTTTATCTATGACCTCGGAGTTTCCGAGGTCGCCGAGACTCTGCATTGTTCCGCCGGGACGGTCAAGAGCCAGACCGCACACGGCCTGGCGTCGCTGCGGCGGCACCTCGACGACCTGGCGTACCCGCTACCGGGGAGGCGGATGTGACCAACTATGACGATCGCGCCGCGGTGGACCTGATGCGTCCACTGCGCGACGTCGATCCCACCGACGGGCCGCCACCGCGCTACGACGTGTCGAGCGCGATGCGACAGGCAGACACGATCCGGCACCGCCGGATGGCGGTCGGGGCGTTCGTCGCCGTGGCGGCGGTGGCGCTTGCCGTCGGCGTACCCCTGGGGTTGCGATCGCATCCGCACGGCGGCTCGGTGGCAACCGCCAGTTCGTCCACGCCGTCGGTGCGGCCGTCCTCGTCGTCAACGCCGCGCGGTGCGCGGCCGGTGATCACCTCGCCGGGCGACCTGCCCCTCGCGAACTGCACGGTAGACACCCTGCCGGTGCCCGTCGGCGTCGGCGCATACACCGCTTGGGTCAGCGGGTACGTCGACCCGACCGGCCGATACCTCGCGGGCTCACTAATCAAACCGTTCACGCTTCCGCTGTCCGACTACAAGCCAGGTAAGGCCGTGCTCGTCGACTTGCAGACCGGCCACGTGACGCTCATTCCAATCGCCGATGGTGGTGCGGCCGGCGTGAACGCCAGCGGCACCGTGATCGGTACCACTGGACCGAATTACATCGGTTGGGTGTATCGCAGCGGGCACGTGTCGCCGTTGCCGAAGTTCAAGGGATCGCCCATCGCGCCGTCTGCGATCAACGCGAACGGTGACATCGTCGGGCACGCGACCGTTGGAAAGACAGACACGTCAGTCATCGTGCGCGCCAATCAGCCCGGCATCGTCAAAGAGCTTCTACCCAAAGGTATCTACGTCGACACGATCACTGATAACGGCACGATCGCCGGTCGGTACCAGGACAAGCCGTGGATCGGCGACGGCAAAGGCGACGGACGCACGTTGCCGACCGACGCCACCGACCCGCGCGGTGAGGTCTACCAGATCACCGGGGACTACGCGGTGGGTTGGGGGCTCAACAACTTTGGACCAGGTCTCTTCCCGATGGTGTGGAACCTAGCGACCGGTGTGCTCACGCCGTACCCGATGGTGCCGCTGTGGCGGGTCGCGACCGATGGCACGGTGGTCGGCGACGTCAGCGACGGCGATAACCGCGTCGGGCTGATCGGGCACAACGGCGTGCTCCAACGACTGCCGACCGGAGCCGCGAGCGATCTGCAGGTCGCCGTCGACGACATGACTGCGGACGGTCACACCGTCGTCGGCAAGCGGCGCACATCCGCGACCGTGAGCGGACCGATCTCGGAGGTCGGGCTGATCTGGCACTGCTGACGAATGGCGCCCATGACGCAGGCACCACTGCAACGCATCATCAAGAAGGCAGCCGACGGCCGCGTCGCGAGACGCGGCCGCCGGTCTTTGCTTGTGCGTTAACGCGGTGTCAGCGCACCGGCAGCGCGAGCCCGGTCGCGCTGACTGGTTCATCGAGGCACGAGATCTTGCCGATGTTCGTGACCTCACCGCCGGAGTTCGGGAAGTTGTCCCGCCGGTTGCCGTCCGAGCTGGTCGTGCACAACGTATGGCCGAGGAACACCGGGCTGGTCGGCGTCTCGAGCGGACCACCGTTGCGCCGGCCGGTCGTCGGGTCCACCGGGTCGCGGAAGAACTCGCTCGGCACGCCGCGGTCGTCGACGACGACGATCGCCTGACGTTCGTTTGCGTCGACCCAAACTCGGCCCGCCGCGTCGAGCGCGATCCCGTCAGCGCCCTCGAGGTACGGGCTCTCCACAAACACGTCGTCCAGGCACAGCGTGTCCGCGGTGTAGGTCGAATCGCACCCGACCGGGCTCGTCACGTTGCCGTGACTGTCCAGGCTCACCCGCCACAGCGCTCCGCGCGCAGTGTCAGCGACCACCATCTCGCCGGACCGGGTAAACACGATCCCGTTTGCGACGATGTCCTGCGGATTCGCCGTGTTCGGCGACGTACCCTGCAGCGTGCCGTTCTGCCGGCCGACGCCGACCAGATTGGCCATCTGCGGAACCCGGAACACCTCGGTCGCCGCACCGCCGTCCGGCCCGACCCGGTAGACGACGCCCTGCTTTTCGTTGCCGTCGGTCGCCCACAGGTTGCCGTGGCCGTCGAAGGCGATGCCGTTGGCCTGCGCGACGCCGGTCGCGAAGACGGTCGCCTCGGCGGTCGCGTCACCCGGGGTCAGGACGTCGATCTGATCGAGCGCGGGTGCGTCGGCGCCGGTTACGTAGAGGCGCCCATCGGGCCCGAACGCGAGTCCGCTCGGCGAACACGGGCCCGGGACGGATCCGACCTGAGTGGTATCGCCGCTGGCAACTGCAATCTTCCACACCGGGCATGGGTTGCTGCCACCACCGCGCTCCGCCACATAGAGATTGCCGTGATTGTCGCCGGTGAGACCTTCGATGCCGGCCTTGGTGCCGGTAAAGACCGTCGTCCACGTGGCGCCGCCGGGGAACACGACCGACGAACCTCGGACGGCGCTTGCACCATGCGCCCAGCCAACCAGTACGCCGGTCGTGGCAACGGCCGCCGCGAGCAGCACCGACGCTCGCCAGGCGGTGCGTCGAGTTACATCCACCTCGATGCCTCCTTCGTAAGGACCAATGGTCTGACAATAGCTACAGCCAGACGTTTAGCAATGCTTCCGAAGAGATGCGAGGGGTACCCGATATTGGCTGGCAGTGGAGACGCCCCGGCTCGGGTGATGTGCGCCGGCCAGAAGTCCAGTAGGGACGATCGAGCAGATACCGCATCTGGTGTCTGGCATCGGACATCCAGCATCGGCTGTCGCGACCGGCGACGTTGGTGGCGAAGCCAACGCCTGTGTGACGCCTGTGTCGACATTTGACAGGACTCGCATCATGAACCGCGACGACCCATCGATCGCGAGGTTGAGATGACTGATTTGCCCGCGCGCCGGATCCTGTTTGTCGGCGCCTTGTCCGTTATGGTGTGCCTCGCGCTTGCGGCCTGTGGCAAGGCGGCCAATGCCCGTACCGCCAGCGGCCCAGTGCCGGCAGGTGCCGCGACCGCCACGTCGGCCACGTCCACCGGCGGAGCGCAGACGTCAACCGCCGCAACACCGTCGGCTCCACCCGTTGCGTCCGCTCCGCCGGCAATGTACTTCGCGGACGGCAAGACCTATGACGCGTGGGTTCTCTCGATCAACAAGAACGGAACGCTCGTCATCGGCCTCGTACACCACCTGACCGGAAACGACGCGAAGAACTACCTGACGTCGCACGGCCAGACTGTCCCGCCGGACGGCATCCCGAACGACTACATCAACGTCGACACGTACGTCCACAAGACCGTGGAGTTCTCGCCGTCGGCCAAGGTCGTGACGAACCCACAGGGCTTGGCGCAACCGATGTCGGCTAGCGCGTTCCTGTCGACCTATCTGCCGGATAACCTCGCCCAGCCCATCGCAGCGGGCGATCAGGACAAGTACCCCGGCGCGCCGCACTACTTTGGCGCGCTGTACGCGCTGACGTTCCACGATGACGTGATCAACTCGGTCGACCAGATCTTCGAGCCCTAGTCGGTGAACCGCCCGGCCACTCGCGGCTGCCGAGGTAGATTGGCTGGCAATTAGCCGAAATGTGACTTGACCAGGGTCGATGCCATGCCGGAGCGAGCCGCGGAGTCGTCGATGAGCGGCCCCGACGTCGACCCATGCTCGTCACCCGGCGCTCCCAGCGATCATGTAGCAAGCCGGCCCGGCCGTGACCCCGGTTGCATGTGCGCGCCCGACACGACCGGCCCGACACCAACTGGCCAGACGCCAACCGGCCAGACGCCAACCCGCGCACCGACGCGGTCGGACACCCGTCGTCGCCTCACGTTGGTCGACGCGCTGGTTTTAGTTGCGTACGCAGCCCTCGCCGTCATCGTCCTCGCCCAGTTCCTTCCGCTTGACCACGGTCAGCCGCCCAACAACTCGTCGGACCAGATGGACCTCGAGTGGTTCCTGGCCAACGGAGTCCATCTGCTGCGCCATCCGCAGAACCCGTTCCTTTCGCGGCAGATGGGTGCGCCGCTCGGCGTGAATCTGCTCGACAACACGTCAATGCTCGGCATCGCGATCCCGTTCGCCCCGCTTACCGCGGTGGCCGGCGCGTATGCGAGCTACCTGGCAATGACCGCGTTGGGCCTGGCCGGTACGGCAGCCGCCTGGTATCTGCTGCTGTCGCGCAAGGTCGTGCGATCGCGGCTCGGTGCGGCCGTCGGTGGCGCGATTGCGGGCTTCGGGCCGGGGCTGATCGCGCATGTGTCCGGCCAGGCCGATCTCGTGATCAACTTCCTGATCCCGGTGATCCTGTGGCTGACATTTGACGTCTCCGCCACCACACGTCGGTGGCGCCGCGGTGTCGCACTTGGCGTCGTCATCACGTACCAGATGTTCCTCAACCAAGAGACGCTGCTCGTTACCGCGATTGGGGCGGCGGTGTTCGCCGGCGTTCTCGCGATTGCGTCGGCGGAGGCACGCTCGCGTGCTCGTCCGTTCCTCGTCAACCTCGCGATCGCTGGCGGCGTCGCGTTCGCGCTCCTCACGTACCCACTTTGGTATGAGTTCTTCGGACCGCAGCACGTGCGCGGCATGGTGCCAGGGGCCGCGAACCTTGGCACGACGCTCGGCGGCTTGTGGCGGTTGCCGAGCACGACGCTCGGCGGCCATCTCGGACTTACCGGAGCGGCGCGGCCCGGTGGCGAACAGAACGTCGCGCTCGGCCCGGCACTGCTCGTGCTCGCGGGAATTGCGATCTGGCTGCGACGTAACCGAATCGTGCTGGCCGCGTCGATCGCCGGCGTGGTGCTGCTGATCCTCTCGCTCGGTCCGTCCGTGCAAATCGGTGGCGTACGGGTGTTTGGTCCGTACCGTGCGCTGCGCTCCCTGCCGGTGTTCGCCTCGCTGACGCCGACGCGGATCGGGCTCGCGCTCTTGCCCGTTGCCGCGGTGCTGATCGCCGTGGCGATGGATCGCTTGGCCGCGCCACCGCGGCTGGTCTCATTGCGCAGGATTCTCGGTGCGGCGGCCGTGATCGTCGCGGTGCTGCCGCTCGTACCGATGCCGGTCCCCGCCGAGCCGGCGCGCGCCGTGCCGGACTTCGTGGCGACCGGCACGTGGCACCGCTACGTCGACGAGTCGCATTCGGTTGTCGCGTTCCCGATTACCGTCCGCCTGGCACCCCAACTCATCTCGTGGTCGACCGCGACGAATGACGAGATGCGGATCGCGAACGGTTACTTCGTCGGGCCGGCCGCGCCAGGCAGCGCGAAGCCGTCGCTCAGCCCGGAACCACGGCCGAGCTTCGACATCATTAACTCGATCCGACGGACGCACACCGTGCCGACGATCACGCCCACCGAACGGGCCGCGATCATCGCCGATCTGCGTTACTGTCGCGCCGCGTTGGTGGTGGTCACCCCCGGACCGAACATGCCGCTGTATCGCGCGGCCGCGACGAAGTTGTTCGGCCCGGCCACATACCTCCAGGGCGCATGGATCTGGGACGTACGAGGCCTCGTGGACCGATCCGGAACCTGAGAGTTCCGCCGAGTCGTTCCGCGTCCACCGTCGGTGGCATTCCGGCGTGCGGAACGGTCGTACCCCAGCAGTAGCGTCCACGCGGCTGGTGCCGGCGGCTCGATCACCTGGCGCGTGATGACGGGGCTGGAGACAAGTGGGTCGGAGACAAGTGGGTTGGAGACAATGCGACTTGAACGACGTGACATGCCGGAGCGGATCGAGTTCTGGGCATACGACGTGGACGATCCGCTGCGCTCGGCGGTGGAGCACATCGGGTGGGAGCCGCGCGACGGCGGCTGGTGTCGCTCCTTCGACGCGCGGGCGCACCACGTCGACGAGGCGTTCGACAACACGCATCGCCTTCTCGAACCCGCGCTCCGCCAGATTGCCGGTCTCGAGGCCGTGCCGTGGCGGGATGCGCTGAGCGAGCTGTGCGCGCGCCTGAACCCGGCAAACATCGACTGGTGGCTTGGCGGTAGCGCGGCGCCGCGGTGCGCGGTGCCGACCTCGTCCCGCACGACCTCGATCTGATCGTGAGCGGACCCGATTCCCGACGGGTCGGCGACCTGCTGGTGGACTGCCTGATAGAGCCGGTCGTGCGCGGCGAGTGGCATCTGAGCGACTGGTGGGGTCGCGGCGTGGTCGGCTGCCGCGTCGAGTGGGCAGGCGGCGTCACCGCCGCGTCTGACGAGCCGGATATCACCGACTTCGGGCTGATCGCGACGCGGACGCTGGAAAGCGTGCGATGGCGCGAGTGGCAGGTCCGAGTGCCGCCGCTATCCCTGCAACGGGCGGTGTCCATCCGCCGCGGCCTGAACGATCGCGTCGCGCTGATCGACGCCATACGCGCCTAGGCGGCGAGGTGCGTGCGCTGGCGCCCGTCGGCTAGATCGCGTCGGCTCGATCCCGCCCACTAAACCGCATCGCCGGTGGTGAACAGGGTCTGGCCCGTCGTGGCGTCGACGAACGTAATGATGTTCTCGTGCTCGCGGGGTGTCGCCGAGGGGCCGACGATCACGTTGACCCAGAAGCACATCCACACCAGGACTTGGTCGTAGAGCAGATTGCCGGCGGTGTCGGTGAGTTCGGTGTCGGTCAACACGCCGACCCGGCACGTGAGCAACGCCGGAAGCGTCGCACCCGGCTGGGCTAATGCCGCGGCATGTGCGGCGTGAACGTCGATGCCGACGGCCAATGGACGCATGGGTGGCTCGACGAAGATCGTGCCTTCGCGGAGGCGTACGTAGGTGGTGAGCGGTTCACCATCGTCACGCGCCTGTGCGGCCAACGTCGCCGTGTCGGGTGTGACGGCGGCTCGCTCGGTCGCGGGTGAGATCGGCGCACGTTCAAGCCTCCCGTCGGTGTGCTGATCCGTATGGGGGATGCGGTCGGCGGCACACGCAGTGAGCGACATGGTCGCTAGGCACGCTGCGACGGCCGCGAATCGGCGGACGCGTGTCATGACGACATTCTCCGGCGGCCATGGCTGGGCGCGCGTGCCCGAAGCGGCGCCAATCACGCGCGACCGTCGAGCCGCCGATCCGGTTGCCGGTGAGGGGATCGGGAAGGGTTGACGATCCGCATCTGACATGCACCGAGGGTGCATACAAGGGAGTGGATGGGTTTTCCGGTCGGGTCTGGAAAAAGCAGGCTGATCACGAACCTCAATCCTGCGTAGGAGTGTGATCCATGCCCCGAGTCCGAAGCCGGGTGCTACTCGCATCCGCCCTCGCCGCCGGCTTGGCCGTATCGTCGATCGCTTGGTCATCCGCCACCGCGGCACCGGGCGCAACGAACGCGAGCGGGTCAGCGCGCAACGTCATCGTGCTACTGCGCGACCAGCACACCAACCTTGCGGTCGGCAGGACCATGTCCTCGGCGCGGGTGCTGGCTGCTCAGCGCGACCAGGCGCCGCTGCTGGCCAGCGCGAAGAAGATGGGCGCGCGCAACGTCCGCGGCTTCACGTTGGTGAACGGATTCGCAGCGAACATGACTCCGGCCCAGATGAGCTCGCTGGCGTCGAACCCGGCGGTCGCGGCCATCGTGCCGGACCGTCCGATCGCACGTCCGACGATGGACACCGCGCCGCCGGCATCCGGCGCGTCGGGCGCCACGACCGACACGTCAACGATCTGCCCGTCGGACCCGTCGAAGCCGTTGCTCGAGCCGGAGGCGCTGCAGACCACGCACACCGCGTTCCTCGACAAGTCGACGCCGCAGGCGCAGAACCTGGTCGACGGCTCGGGCGTCAAGGTTGCCTGGATCGCGGACGGCATCGACATCAACAACCCGGACTTCGTCCGGCCGGACGGCAGCCACGTGATCGTCGACTACCAGGACTTCTCCGGTGACGGTCTGGACGCCGTGACCGGCGGAGGCGAGTCGTTCGGCGACGCGAGCTCGATCGCGGCCCAGGGGCGGCAGTCCTATGACCTGGCGAACTTCGTCAACCCGGCGCACCCGTTGCCGGCCGGCTGCACGATCACCGTGCGTGGCGTCGCGCCCGGTGCGAGCCTGGTTGGCTTGAAGGTGTTCGGCAACGCGCCGACCGCGCCCGAGTCGCGCTTCATCGAGGCGATCGACTACGCGGTGAACGTGGCACAGGTCGACGTGCTGAACGAGTCGTTCGGCGCGAACCCGTTCCCGGACTTCGCCATGGACCCGATCGCGCTCGCCGATGACGCCGCGGTCGCGGCCGGCGTAACGGTCGTGTCGGGTACCGGTGACGCCGGTACGAACGGGACGTTCCAGTCGCCGGGTACGGACCCGAACGTGATCAGTGTGGCCGGCACCACGACCCTCCGGCTCTACCAGCAGACCGGCTTCGAGGGCGCGAACCTCGACAACGGCACGTGGGCCAACGACAACATCACGTCGCTGTCCGGCGGTGGTACGTCGCAGCAGGCGCGAGTTCCGGACCTCGCCGCGCCGGGCGACTCCGGCTGGGCGTTGTGCACACCGGACGTGACGCTCTATGAGGAGTGCACGGACTTCAAGGGCGCACCATCGCCGATCGAGGACTTCGGCGGTACGAGTGAGTCGGCACCACTGGTATCCGGCGGCGCGGCGCTCGTCATCGAGGCGTACGAGAAGACGCACCACGGCGCGCGCCCGAGCCCTGCGCTCGTCAAGCAGTTCCTGACGGGTACCGCGACCGATCTCGGCTACCCCGCGTACGAGCAGGGCGCCGGCGAACTCAACACGCTCGCCGCGGTCCAGGCAGCGCAGGGATGGCGCGACGGGAACGGCAGGCCGGCGAGCACGTCGGACGCGATCATCCCGGGCCCGACACAGTTGACCGGCATCGGGCATGGCGGCAGCACGGTGAGCGAGTCGCTCAGCCTCACGAACACGTCCTCCCACGCGCAGACGGTGAAGCTCGGCACCCGTACGCTCGGCGCGTTCCTCACGAGGCAGTCCGGCGCCGTCACGTTGAACGCGGCGACCGCACCGAGTTTCCTCGACTTCAACGGTGCGCCGAGAGCGTTTGTACGCAAGACGTTTACGGTGCCGAAGGGCGCCGATCGGCTAGACGTGTCGTTCGCGGCGCCGACGCCGATCTCGCCGATCCGCGTGAACCTGATCGACCCGGGCGGCCGGTTCCAGGCCTACTCGGTGCCGCAGGGCAACGGGAATTTCGGCCACGTCGACGTACGGTTGCCGATGGCCGGCACGTGGTCGGCGTACTTCGTGCTCGCGACGACGTCGGGGTTCAACGGTCCGGTGCAGTTCGCGATCAGTACGCAAAAGTTCGGTACGGCCGGCTCCGTGACGCCGTCGTCAGTCACCATCCCGGCACACGCCAGCCGTACGGTGAAGGTGAGCACGAAGCTGTCGAAGTCGGTCGGTGACGTATCCGCCGCCGTACAGGTGACCCGCTCCGGCGGCGCCGCGACATCGGTGCCGCTGACGCTGCGCACCGTGATCCCGACGAGCAAGCAGCGCAACACGTTCACCGGCGTCGTCACCGGCGGCAACGGCCGCAACGTCCCGGTGTTCGGCATCGGACAGTCCAATGTGTACTACCTCGATGTGCCGGCCGGCCGACGGGACATGACGTTGGGGCTCACGCTCGACAACGACCCGGGCGACATCATCGAGGGCGTGCTGACCGATCCGAACGGTCAGGTCGCGTCGTTCCAGTCGAACGTGAACTTCGACAACGCCGGCAATCCGACGCAGAGCAACGGGTTCCAGCTATATCGACGCGATCCGATCCCCGGTCGCTGGATCTTCTCGCTGCTCGTCATCGACCCGATTACGGGGCTCGCGGTGAGCCAGGGGTTCCACGCCACCGTGGCGTTCAACACCGTCAAGGTGACCGCGTCGCTGCCGAACCGTGCGTCGACGGTCCTCGCCGCCGGTCACCCGGTCAACATCCCGGTCCGCGTCACGAACACCGGCGCGGTGCCGTTGACCTATTTCGCCGACGGCAGGCTCACGAGCACCGGCGATATTCCGCTCGCGGAACTGTCCGGCACGACGCAGCCGATCGAGTTGCCAGTCGCGCCCGGCATCGTACCGATCTGGCAAGTACCAACGGATGTGACGAGCCTGCGCGCGGCGGCGGTCGCGACGACCGGCGTGAATCTCGACTTCTTCTATTCGTCGGGCAACCCGGATGTCTACGCCGCTGACGTCAACAACTCGGCGACGGTCAACGTCAGCGCACCGCGTGTGTCCCAGGGCGTCTGGGGCGCCGACGTCGGTCAGACCGGTCCGTTCAACGGTCCGGCGCCGTCCGGCTCGTTCACCATCGCGGCGGTCGCGCACGGCCAGCTGTTCGACCCGGCCCTGCGCTCCACGACTGGTGACGTGTGGGCGGCCGGCGTCGATCCGGGTGCTGACCCGGCCATCGCGAGTCTGTTGCGGCAGGGGCGGGCGACGGCCGCCAAAATTAACGTGGGTACCCACGTGACGACGTCTACCTCGGCGGTCGGCAACGTTGCGGCGCCGACCGCAACCGGCCCGGTGACCCTGTTCCCCGGGCAGAGCGCCACGATCACGATCACCATCACACCGTCCGGTGCGCCGCACTCCGTGGTGCGGGGTCACCTCTACATCGACACGTTCGGCTTCCTCACCGGCAGCGGTGACGAGCTGATCGACCTGCCGTATACGTACACGGTCGGGTGATCACAAGCCGCATCCGCACCGCGGATGCGCTGGGGGGATGGCGGGCCGACTGCGCGGACTGGCCCGCCATCGCCCCCCGGAAGGCCCGGCGGACACGGTGGTGCCTGTCCCGCACCGCCGTGGCCGATGCCGCCGCTGTGCGGCCCCGGCGGCGGCCGTCCCCTCGCCGCCGGGCCGGGCCGTGGTCGCAATCGTCCCGGCGGCGAACTCCCCTCGCCGCCGGGGCCGGGGCGGTGTCGGCATGGGCGCTGGTCGGAATCGCACAGCGTGTCCAGCCACTGTCGGTCCGTGACGTGGCGGCGTAGCGTTGAGCCATGGTCAGTAACGCGCCGCCGCCGCGTCCGACGGACCCGACCACCACACAGCCGCTCGGTCAGACGAGCGACTTCTCGGCCGGCGCGGTGCAGCGCCAGCAGCGCACCCGCCGCCGCGTGCCGGGCAAGTTGATCGTGGGCCTGGTGGTGTTCGCGATCGCATTGTGGTTCATCCTCGCGAACCGGCAGGACGCGAACATCCGATTCTGGGTGCATACCGTCAGTGCGCCGGTGTGGCTGGTGCTCCTGGTGACCTTCGTGGTCGGCATCGCCTTCGGCTTCTTCCTACGTCGTCGCCGACCGAAGGGGTCGAGGGGCGACTGACCCCCCGCGGAGGATCGTCAAGGTCAAGAGGCCGCGTCTGGGTCCCTCAAGGTCAGAGATCTTGACGCGGCCGGAATGTCGGGCCGCCACATTACCGTCGGGTTATGCGCGAGAACACTCGCACCACCGGACCTCGAACCATGCGGGCGCCGGACGGTGCGACGACGTCCGAGTCGGCCCGGCTGGCCGTGGCCGGCCGGCTGGCGTCGGCATACGGTGGTGATCCGGCCGTGATCGGCGTGCTGTGTGCCGGTTCGACCGGCCGAGGCGACGCCGACCGCTGGTCCGATCTCGAGATGCTGGTGCTGTGGGAGAGCCGGCCGACCGCCGAGCGGCGCAGGCGCGCTCCCGACGCCAGCGCGGCGAAGGCCGTCCGACTCTTCGATTACGAGCCGGCCGAGTTCGCCGCGGCGGACGACTTCTGGCTGGACGGCGAGCCGGGCGACGGTCTGCTCGTCGAAGTCGGGCACGCGACTGCAGACGACGCGACGGCGGCGCTTGACCGGCTGCTGGTGGACGCGTCCCCGGATCCCTACTTGCTCACTGTCGCAGCGGCGTACGCATATGGTGTCCCGCTCTATGGCGACCTCGCGCCGTGGCGGGAGCGCGTCGAGACCTACCCGAGCGCGCTCGCGGCCGCGGTCATCTCGCGGCACGGACAGATCGACAACTTCTGGCGCTGGCGCATGTACGTCGAACGCGACAATCCGCACGGGCTCCGCGCGCACTTTGCCGCGACGGCAACCGCCCTGACGCACATCGCGTGCGCGTTGAGCGGTCGGTTCTGGCCCGGGCCGAAGTGGCCGGGGCGCACCCTCGCTGGGCTGCCCGTGGCGCCGGTCGACATCGCCGAGCGGCTTGTCGCCGTGGACGAGATGCCGCCGAGCGACGCCGCCGCGGCGCTCACCGATCTCGTCGAGGAGAGTTACGACCTGGTCGCCGTACGAGGTCCGGACGTCGACGTGGATCGACTGCGCAGGATCTTCCGATTCGGTCGCGCGCCGTGGCCGCCGGAGCGCGGTGGCCGAGCCGCGGACTGCGACGGGGGCATCGCGGCTGCGTGATCGCGGCCGAGTCAGGGTGAGGCCGATGCCGCCGATCGGAGGTAGGCGAGCGCCCGTGCCACATTGCGCTCGGGATCGTCGACTGAGTCGAGCACTAGGCGCTCCTGCGCCCACGGTTCGAACTCGGCCTGCCGGCGCAGCACGTCGTCCCAGGTCGGCTCGGAGAAGCCCGGTAGATCGCGGACGCGGGCGGCCAACCGCGCGCGATGCGTCGGTTCGGATGAGCAGACGACCTCGATGACCGGCATCACGACGTCGTGCTCGCGGGCGATCGCACGCCATTGGTCACGCGCCGGCGCGACGTCATTGACCGCGTCGATCACGACGCTCTGCCCGAGCGCGACGAGATGGCGCGCAACAGCGTCCGCGACCATGTACGCGGCGAGGCCGGTGGGCTGCTCACGCGCGATACCCGATCGCAGCATCGCGTTCTCGATCGGATCAACGGACAGCACCGCCGCCGGTAGCTGGCGGCCGACCGCGTCGGCGATCGCACTCTTACCGGCGCCGGGCAGACCGCTCATCACGATCAGCACGGTGCCTCCCATCGATCGAGTCGCGTGCGGCGAAGCTCCGGCCGCCGATCGTGCGGCGGCCTCCGCCGATGGTACGGACACGCGCAACGTGCGTCGCGACGACATGGGTACATCGGTCACGCCGTACCGACGATCTGTCGAATGTGGAGTCGTGCGAAACAACGCGAGAATCGATGGAATTGTTGGCACTGTTCGCAATGACCTGCTAGCACAGCGTCACCGGGATTCCGTTCATCTCCGCCGCGTGTGATACTCGGCAAAATCAAGAGATGAGTTCACGTCACCGACGTGAATCGCGCTCGTTGACCGTGACGAGGGGCCGCTGGCGCGCGTCGTCGTTAACGCGGTGCGCAGCATGGGACACTGTGGACATAGCGGGGCAAAGGCCCGCCACTACGCCAGGATGAAACGGTACTCGACCGGCGCGCCACAGCAAGCACGACACGCGAATGTCGATGTGAATATGCGATAGGCAACACCTAAGGGGCCGACCATGGACGATTTGCCGATCGGGCGTCGGGTCGCGTATTGGCGGGGTCGTCGCAAGATGTCGCAGCAAGTATTCGCGGATCGCCTCGGCAAATCCAAGAGCTGGGTGGACAAGGTCGAACGCGGGGTACGCCGGCTCGACAAGTTTTCCGTCGTGTACGAAATCGCCGACGTATTGCAACTCGATGTCGCGTTGCTGATGGGCAAGGATCCGGAGCGCCGACCGGGCACGGTGAACTGCATCGATCAGGTCGAAGTCGAGGACATCCGCGCGGCGCTCGAGCGATACGACCAGATCAGCGCGTTCTTCTACGCGCCACCCGAGCCGCCGCCGATGGATCAGATGCGGCTCGCCGTCGGGCATGCGTGGAACACGTTCCAGCACGCGAAATATGGCGTGCTGGCACGCATCCTGCCGAAGTTGCTGCGCGACGCGCAGGCGGCCGACACCGCGTACGCCGGGACCGATCACACGCGCGAGGCGGCGCAGCTGCTCGGTCAGGTCTACCAGCTGGCCTCGTCGATGCTGCGCAAGCTCGGCGAACATGAGCTGTCATGGCTGGCCGCGGACCGGTCGATCGCCGTGTCGCAACGCGCCGGCGACCAGTTGCTCGCCGGGTGCGCCACCTATCGCGTGGCGTCGGCCTTGCTCGCGCTCGGTCGCGCGCGGCCGGCACTCGAGGTCAACGTGAACATCGCCAACCGCCTCGCACCGGGTGCCCCTGGCGACACGACGACACCGGAACGCCTGTCCGTCTACGGCATGCTGTTGCTGCAGGGCGCGATGGCGGCCGCGCGGATCGGCGACTCGCCGACGGTGCGCGACCTTCTCGGCGGAGCTGAGGACGCGGCGCGCGGCGTGGGCGTTGACGCAAACCACTACTGGACCGCGTTCGGTCCGACAAACGTCGCGCTGCACCGTGCGGCGGCCGCCGTCGAGCTCGGTGAGGGCCGCGTCGCCGTCGAGATCCACGACTCGCTTGACCAGGCGAGTTTTACCGCGATGCTGCCCGAGCGCCGCGCGCACCACTTCATCGATATCGCTCGGGGGCTCACGCAGATCGGCGACGTGACGCGAGCCTGCGAGATGTTGCTCGAAGGAGACCGGCTCGCGCCGTCCGAGATCCGCTGCCGTCCGATCGCGCACGAGGTGATGAGCGACGTGCTGCGCCGGACCCGCGGTGCGCCGGCGCCGGCCGTCGCGGAGTTGGCCGAGCACATGGGCGTCGGAGTGTGACCGGCCGGCCCGTCCTTTACGTCATCGCTTGTGGTTCACCGCCGACCCGGCACATCGCGCGCCTCGCCGATCCGGCGCAGTCGGCTGGCTGGGACGTCTGCGTCGTGGTGTCGCCGGACGGCCGCAAGTTCGTCGACACCCCGGCGATCGCGACGCTGACCGGCCATCCGGTGCGCAGCGAGTTCAAGCACCCCGGCGATCTCGACGTGCTGCCGGACGCGGACGCGATGATCGTCGCGCCGGCGACCGTGAACACGATCAACAAGTTCGCGCTCGGCATCGCCGATACGCTCCCGCTCGGGCTGCTCATCGAAGGGCTGGGCAGAGGGCTGCCGATCGTCACGGTGCCCTACACGAACGCCGCGATGGCCGCACATCCCGCGTTCGCGGAGAACATCGCGAGGCTCCGGTCGTGGGGCGTACGCGTGCTGTACGGCGACGACGTGATCAAGTTCCATCCGCCGGGCACCGGCGAGGCCACCGCCCATGAGTTCCCGTTCCACATCGCGCTCGACGCGCTCGGTGCGCCGTGCGCGTACGCAAGCCGCGACGGCGATCATCCACGGCCCTGCTGACTGGTAACGTCGCGATGTGAGCGGTTGCGACCACCTGATCACTTCCGCCGACTGTTCCCAGGCGAGCCGTGACGTCGATCCAATCCAGTGGCGCACGCCCATCCGTGCTGAGGAGCCGCGCTCGTGAAGGCCGCACCGGACGCCCAGCGCCGCCTGCTGGACCTGCAGGCCATCGACACGGCGCTGCAGCAGCTCGCGCATCGGCGGGCCACCCTTCCGCAGCTGTCCGCGCTGAACTCGGTGAGCCGGGAGATATCCGGTCTCGACGACGAACGGATCCGGGCACAGGTCGCGGTCGACGACATCGACCGGGACATCGCCCGGCTCGAGCGCGACACAGAGCAGGTCCGATCGCGCGCTGAGAAGGATCGGTCGCGGCTGGACGCCGGATCCGGACCGGCACGCGAGCTCGAGGCACTGCAGCACGAGATCGAGTCGCTGGGCCGCCGGCAGTCCGAGCTCGAGGACACCGAGCTGGAGCTGATGGAACAGCGCGACAGTGCCCAGACGACGGTCGACGAGACGATCGCGAAGTTGGCCGACGCTCGGCAGCGCGAGGCCGACCTCGAAGCGGAACGCGACGAGACCCTCGACGCCATTGCGAAGGACGAGGAGTGGAAGCAGTCCTCGCGTCGACCGCTTGTCGATGATCTGCCCGCCGACCTGGTGGCGCTCTACGAGAAGATCCGCGAGGCGTCCGGCGGGATCGGCGCGGCGCTGCTGCGGTCCGGCCGCTGTGGTGGTTGCCGGATCGAGCTGTCCGGCGGCGAGCGCGCCCGCGTGAAGGCGGCGCCTTCGGACGAGGTCGTCCGGTGCGACGAGTGCCGCCGGATCATGGTACGCACGGAGGAGTCCGGTCTGTGACGACGACACCCGAGCGCACCGGTGGCGTACGAGCCGGGCAACGGGTGATCGTCGAAGCAGACGGAGGGTCGCGTGGCAACCCCGGCCCGGCCGGGTTCGGTGCGGTCGTGCTGGACGCCGACACCGGCCGCGTACTCGCCGAACGGCATGGCTCGCTCGGCGCGACGACCAACAACGTTGCCGAATACACCGGGCTCGTCGAGGGCCTCGCGGCGGCCGCCGACCTCGGCGCGGCCGACGTCACGGTACGGATGGACTCCCGGCTCGTGGTCGAACAGATGTCCGGCCGGTGGCGCATCCGGCACGACGGCCTCCGGCCGCTGGCCGCGCGAGCGGCGGCACTGCTCACGCGGTTCCGCGACGTCGAGTTCGAGTGGATCCCACGCGAGCGCAACCAGCATGCCGACGCGTTGGCGAACCAAGCGATGGACGAGGCCGCCGCCGCGGAAGGTGTGCCCGGCCAAGCGAGCGCGCCGCGCACGGCGAGCGCTTCAAGGCCGCCGGCCGAAGGCTCGCGCCGCACGTCGTGGACGCCGCGGACCGATGCCGCGACCCGGCTCGTGCTGGTACGCCACGGTTGCACCGCATACACCGCCGAGCGCCGGTATTCCGGCCGCGGCGACGTGCCGCTGTCCGACATCGGTCGCGCCGAGGCGGCGGCGGTAGCCGACCGCGTGGCACGGCTGGCGTCGGAACACTCGGCGGCGGCCGACGTCTCGTCGCAGCCGGTCGTGGCCGTCGTGAGCTCACCACTCGTACGCTGCACCGCGACCGCGGCCGTGATCGCAGAGTCGCTCGGTGGGGTACCGGTCCAGGTCGAGCCCGACTTGATCGAGTGCGATTTCGGCGCCTGGGAGGGGCTGACGTTCGCGGACGTCGCCGAGCGGTTCCCGGCCGAGCTGGCACGATGGCTCGACTCGACGTCGGTGGCGCCACCGGGCGGCGAATCGTTCCGTACGGTCGGTGCCCGCGTCCGTCGTGTGGCGGCCGCGATCCGGTCCGCGTACCCGGGAAACATGGTCGTGGTGGTCTCGCACGTCACGCCGATCAAGGTGCTGTTGCGCGATGCACTCGCGGCGAGTGACGCGTTCCTGCACCGTATGCACCTCGATCCCGCTGGACTGTCGATCGTCGACTCGTGGCCGGACGGCGGCGTGTCGGTGCGCACCGTCAACGACACCAGCCATGTGCCACCCGCGGGCCGCCGATGACGCCAGCCGCGCTAGCCGCGCCGCGCACCCCGAGCCAGGCAATTCGGGCCAGGCACCTCTAACAGGTGATTTATCGATGCGACCGGCTGCTTGACAGCATCGCGGGTCGTTGGGCATTTGGCCCAAACGTGGCACTGCGCGACAGAAACGTCCGAGCCGTTCGCATGATCGGCGGGACAGGCCGCCTGTGTGCTTGTCGACTCGCGCGGCACTTAATCCCTACGATCAGGCGGTTGCTGTGATACGGCGCCTGACGCACGATCCAGGGAGAGCAATCTTGACGACCCCGGTAGATGACTACGACGAGCCGGACGCGTCCACGGGACGAGTCTTGACCCAGACGATCGCCCCGCCGGTGGCACCGGAGTATCCGACCGGGGCCGAGGCGAAACAGACCAATCCGCTTGCCGTCGCCGGGCTTGTCCTGGGCATCCTTCCGCTGCCGTTGTTTGGCGCGATCGTCAGCGCGCTGGGCATCAGGCGGGCGCGCGACGTCAAGATCGGTCTGCGGATGTCGATCGTCGGGCTCGCGCTGTCGCTGATCTGGGCGGTCGGCGGCGTCGTGGTGGCGGTCGTGACGCCACACGTCCTCAAGGCGCAAAACCGGGGCTGCCGCATGCTGGCGCAATTCGATAGCGACTATCCGGCCGCGCGACTGGACGCCGACAAGGCGGCCGGCGCACCTTATGTCGCGGACCTCCGCGTCTACCTGACGACGCTGAACCGGATCGCACAGGTCACGCACCGTGCGGAGGTGCGCGCGGCGGCACAGACCGAGGCCAGCGACATGGACATCATCCTGCAATACCTGAGCCAGAACGCGCAGCCGGACGCGGCCACCCTGACGAAGGCGCAGACCGACAACGACGTGCTGCACCGTGCGTGCGGCAGTTTCTAACATCCACATCGGACGATCAACGCGCCGACAAGCGTCGTAACTGCGGAAATTCCTTCATCCGTACGGGGTGCGGTCAGCCGTCCGGAACGCTACAGTGTCCGATCAAGTGCTCCCGGGCGAGAGGGACACGTGTCGTCGCCACGATTTGACTCCGGCTACCGCGCCGGTTCGGCGGATCCGTCGTACGGAACCGGACCCGGCGCGCGTACGCGAGCGGGCGGCGGTCACGATGCGTACTGGTACGACTCCTCGGAGCTACGGTCCGGACAGGATCGCGGAGACCTTTCCGACATTGCGGATGACGTTCGGCTCGACTCGTCGGACGCTGGCTCGTCGGACGGGTACTCGTCGAACGGCGAGTCGTCCACGGGACGGCACCGGGTCGTAGAGTCGCCGGCAGGTTCGTCATCTGCGGGTTCGTCATCTGGGGGTTCGTCAGCGCCCGGATCGCACGCGAGGCCGTTGTGGCCGCCGCAGCAATGGGATGAACCGCGATGGCCCGAGCGTCGTCCGACGACACAGCCGCGCTTGTCGGGCATCGAGACGTGGTCATCGCCGCCGGCCGGGTCGGTTTCCAGGCCATATGTCAAGGTGCCGGACAGCCAGGTGTCCGGCGAGATCCGGCCGGTCATCGCGCGCTCGCGCCGCGAACGTTCCGCCGGTGAGCCGACGGCCTCGGATGCGTACGGCACTGCTTTGCGCAACCCGTCCGCGGACGATCGCGCGGCCAGTGCGGGCGCCGAATGGCGCGACGCGGACGCCGCCGGGACGACAGCGGCTGGCGCGCGGCCCTACACGGCGTACCCACGCGAGCGCCGGCCGGACTCGTCCGAGCGACCGGTGTCGGGTGCGCCGTCCCGGGGCGGGCGCCATGCCGCGGCCCGACATGCGTCGGCGCCACCGTCCCGCCCGACGTCCACGCCACCGTCGCGACCGACGTCCGCGCCACCGCTGCGACACGCCTCGGTCCCGCCCTACCGGCACATGTCCGCGCCACCCGCCACCTCGCCCGTGGCGGCGTCGCAGAGCGTGCCGCCGAGGTACGCGCCCGAACCGTACCGATTGCCGTCCACGCCGCCGGCCATGTCGGCCGCGGCGCCGCAGTCCGGCGCGGGATATGGACCGCGATCCGGTCCGCCTTACCCGCAGCGCTCCACGCCACCCGGTGGACCGCGCTCGGCGCCGCCGTACGGGCCGCCTGCGCCACGCTCGGCGCCGGCGAGTGGACCGCGATCGGCACCGGGGAGTGGACCGCGCTCGGCGCCGCCCTATGGGCCACCCGCGCCACGATCGGCGCCCGGGGTCGGCCCGCGGTCGGCACCGCCGGTCGGTCCGCGGTCGGCGCCCGGATCGGGTGCGCCGTACATGGCGCCCGGTTCGGGTGCGCCCTACATGCAACGGTCCGCGCCGCCGGTCGGTCGACGGTCGGCGCCGCCGACGTCGCCCGGTTCCGGTGCGCCTTATATGTCGCCTGGCTCGGGCGCGCCCTACATGGCCCCCGGTTCGGGTGCGCCCTACATGGCCCCCGGCTCGGGCGCTGGCTACCTGCCGCGGTCCGCGCCGCCCTACGCGCAGCGTTCCGCACCGCCGTCGCACCGCCGACAGTCGTCGTCGATGGCGCGGCAATCGGAGCTTTACGCGCCATGGTCGGCGCCGACGCCGGACTCGGGCGACGGGTGGTACCAGCCGTCGACAGTGATCGGACCCGGGCGCGCGGGGCGGCCGGATCCATCCACCGAGGCCGCGACGGGACCAGATGACACACCGACCGGTACGAACGGTGTGGCGTCCGTCGCGCTGTTCTTCGGCATCATCGGTGGTTCTCTCATCGCAATCGTGCTCGGGTTTGTCGGGCGCGCCCGGGCCCGCACCACCGGGCGGGGCAAGGGGATCGCGACCGCGGGACTCGTGCTGGGCCTGCTGTGGCTCGCCGCCGAGGCGGGCATCGCGGGTGCCGTGTGGCATTCACAGGTCGCCACCGTCGTGCGGCAGAACACCACGCCGGCGGCGGCACCGACCGACCCGGGATGCGCCGCGGTTGAGCAGTCGGGCGCCGTGGCGACGATGGACGCCGACGCCCGCGCCGGAAACATGACGAAGCTGGTGACGGACTTCCGCGCGCTCTCCGCCACGATGACCGCGGCACAAGCGAAGACCGGCCGGCCCGACGCGGCGGCCGCGATGAAGGTCTTCGCCGCCGACCTCACGTCCTACGCGAACTCGGTCAGCAAGGGTAAGGCGCTGAGCCAGGACGAGGTCAACAAATTCGTCGCGGACGCCGCCGCGGTCGACAAGGCCTGCGCGCCCTAGTCCGGTCCGGACTGCCGCGGCGCCGGCTACGCCTTGTACGTACCGTCGGCAATCGCGGCGAGCTTCGGCAGCAGCCACGGCGCGATGATCTTCTCTACGCCGGCCGGCGTGTAGTGCAGGCCGTCGCTGCGGATGCGCAGGCTGCCGATGTCCCAGGTGAACTTGCCGTCCGGGCACACGAGTTTGTTCAGGTTCAGGATCGTCACTGTACGCGGGTGTTTCGCCTGCTCCTGCACGAGAAGCTGGTTCCATGCGTTGACTCGGGCCGGATCGTCCTCGGGATAGAGGCTGCCGTCGGGTTTTTCGGCCCGGTGCGTGTACGCCGCCGTCAACAGCACCACCGCCGCGCCGCGTGACCCGGCGATGGTGACCGCCTTGTCGAGCTGTCCCAGGAGATAGGCGTTGTACGCCGGATCGCCGACGTGCTGGTAGACGCCGTCCAGCTTGCGATCCATCAACTCCCAGCGATTCAACTCGATCACCGAGACGTCCGGGTCGTCGGCGTTGACGCCTTTCTGCCAGCGCGCCGGCCAGTTCGTGCAGCCCGGATAGTTCGTGTGCGGGCTACCGAGCTCGAGGATGTCGGGCAGCGTCGCAATGCCGCATCCCTCGATCGCCCGTACGCTCGTCCACAGCCCGGGATGCTTCGGCAGGTACGTACCAATGGTCCACGAGACCGAGTCGCCGAAGAAGGTCACCCGCGGCTCGGTGCCGGACGTGCCCTTAGTCCGATCCGTCCGATCCATCGGAACGTAGACACCGGTCGCGGAGGACGATGGCCGAGGCTTCGTGGACGTGATGACCACGGGTGCCGCGGACAGCGAAGACGGCGGCGGTGGCGCGGTCATGAACACGACGGCGAACGCGGCCGCGCTGACGCCGAGCACCGTGACTCCGATGGGTGCCCGCCTCGGCAGCCGGCGCTGCACCAGGCGGGTCAGCGCACCACGCCGGATCGGCTGCTCGATCAGGTAGAAGCTCACGATCGCGATCGCGAGCGTGCCGGCCAACCGGACGGCGAGCAACGGCCACCGACTCAGGCCCGTCCGGTCCGCGGTCACATATTCGAACAGCGGCCAGTGCCACAGGTAGACCCCGTACGAGATCCGGCCGAGCCACACCAGCGGCGCGATGGCGAGCAATCGGGCGGTCGGCGAGGTAGGACTGACCACGGCGTGCACGATGATCAACCCGGTGGCGATCGCGATCAGGGCAAGCCCGCCGTGGTACATCCACGAGTCGGTGTCCAGCGCGAAGTGCCACATCCACACGGTGATCGCCGCGCCGGCCAGCGCAAGCAGGCCGAGCACCACATGTCGCGATTGGCCGCGGTGTTTCGGCGCCGGCCGGTTCGAGACCGGCGACAGGATGGCCGCCAGCGCGGCGCCGATCAGCAGCGCCTCCGCCCGGGTGTCGGTGCCGTAATACGACCGGCTGATCGAGTCGGGCGAGAAGAAGTCGGCGGCGAGAAGCGCCGACACAGCCGTACCGACCACGCAGAACGCGAGCAGCACCCACCTGGTCCGGCGGGCCGCGAGCCATGCGATCAAGCCGGCGACGATCAGCGGCCAGATCAGGTAGAACTGCTCCTCGATGCCAAGCGACCAGGTGTGCTGCAGCGGTGACGGCGTCGAGGTCGCGGCCACATAGCCGGTGCCGCGGTAGATCATCCGCCAGTTCGCCACGTAGAACAGTGCGGAAAGGCCATCGCCGCGCAGCAGCGACAGGTCGCTGCTGTCGAGCAGGTAATGTCCGGCGATCGCGGTGGCGAGCAGCATCACCAGCAATGCCGGGAGCAGGCGTCGCGCCCGGCGCGCCCAGAACTTGCTCAGTCTGATGTGCCCGGTGCGAAGGTGCTCGGCGAGTAACAGCGACGTGATGAGGAAGCCGGACAGCACGAAGAACGCGTCCACGCCGAGGAAGCCGCCGCCCAGGCCGCTCACGCCGGCGTGGAACAGCACGACCGACGCGACGGCAAACGCACGCAAGCCGTCGAGCGCCGGGCTATAGCCGAACGTCGTCGCCGAGTGACTCGACGCCGGCCTCTCAGACTGATTAGTCATGATCACCTGTGAGGACTTCGGTTCGCCGCCCTGGCCCTCCGATCGACCCTAACGAGTCGAACCTGAGGACACGCCAACAGACGGGTAATCGGTTGGCGGCGCTCGGCGTCGTCCGTACTGTCGGGGCGTGAATGATCACTCCGATCGCCGGTCGCTAGTGCTCGCCGGCGTCGCGGCCGGCGTCACGGTGGTTGCCTGGGCCTCCGCGTTCGTGGCGATCCGGCAGGTCGGTCACGACTTCCGCCCAGGTGCGCTCGCGCTCGGCCGACTGATCGTTGGCTCGCTCGTGCTCGCTGCCGTCGTGGCGGTGCGCCGCCTGCGCGCCGGGCGGCTCCGCGCGGCAGCCCCGGGCGTCACCGGTAAGAGCACCGTCGGGGGCAATCAAAGACCACACGTGCCGGCCGCGATGTCCCGCCGGGAAGCGTGGGTACGCCTGGCCGTGATCGGAGTGCTCTGGTTCGGCGTCTACAACGTCTCGCTGAACGCTGCCGAGCATCACGTGGATGCCGGCACCGCGTCGATGCTGGTTAACGTCGGTCCGATCCTCATCGCGGTGCTCGCCGGGCTCGTCTTGGGCGAGGGGTTCCCGCCTCAGCTCCTCGGCGGCATCGTGATCGCGTTCGCCGGCGTGGTCGTCATCGGACTCGCCACCTCCGACGGTGGCGGCTCGGACGCGTGGGGAGTTGTCGGTTGCCTAGTCGCCGCGATCGTCTACGCCATCTCGGTCGTCGTGCAAAAACCGCTGTTGACGGCCATGTCCGGGCTCCACGTGACGTGCATCGCGTGCACGATCGGCACGGTGGTGTGCCTGCCGTACGCACCGCAACTCGTACGCGAGATCGGTGACGCGCACGCCGGCAACATCTGGTGGGTCGTATACCTTGGCGCGGTGCCGACCGCACTGGCGTTCACCACGTGGGCGTACGCGTTGGCTCGCACCAGCGCCGGGCGGCTCGGCGTGTCCACGTATGTGGTGCCGCCCATCGCGATCCTGCTCGGTTGGTGGCAGCTTGGCGAGACACCGGCCACGTTGGCGTACGCCGGCGGTGTGCTCTGTCTGGTCGGCGTCTACGTCTCGCGGCGGACGGCGCGATCAGTCCGACGGCAGGCGGAAGTGCCAGCCGAGGAGAGCGGCGTTGGCGACCGCGAGGTCTCGCATCGCGCGTAGTTCGCTACGTTCGTGCCAGGCGAGTCGGCGCAACACCTTCGTGCTCGTCCAATGCCCCTGATCGTCGCGCGCCGCGCGGTCGAGTGGCATCGCACCGACCACCCGGCGCACGTGCGCGGTGCACTCGATCATCTCGGTCGCGAGGTCGGCGGCTCGTGGCCGGGTCTCGAGCCCCAGCCCGCCGAGGTAGTAGCGGCAATCGGCGTCCGCTACGTGCCAGAACATCGCGCGCAGCGTTCGCCAGCGCGCGAAGGCGGGCAGCACGCGCTCCGGATTGTCCACGTCTAGCAGCTCGTCCGGACAGGCGTCGAGGAGCGCCAGTGTGGTGGTCCGAGCCGACTCCAGGATGGCCAGCGTCGCGGCGCGCTCGTCGTCGGTCGCCGGCCATGCATCTCGTTCGAACGCAAGCTCGTCGCCGTGGACACGTTCGACCACGCGGATGTCGGTCGCGTCGACGCCTGCGCGTCGTAGTTCGTCGCGGAGATCGGCCAGCGCCGATGCTTCGTCGAGGCCTTGTCCGCACCGTCCCCATGTGTCGAGGTCGAACGTCCACGCCACGAACGTGTCGTCCCACGCCATGCCGACGCCGGATTCGACGTATGCGTCGACCCGTCGATTCGCAGCTGCCGCGTTCATGGCGCCCGACAGTAGTCGCGCCCGGCGACATCGATCCGGCGTTGCCTGCCGGGCGTCGACGCGCGCTAGCGCTGTGGATGTCGAGCGCTCCGGCGTTGTTTAGCGCTCCGGCGGGTATTGCTCTTCCTCGTCGAAGTTCGCGCCGAGTTCCTCGTTTTCGCGAAGCGGGTCGTGGCCGAGGGTACGCAGTGTGTCCTCCCACGGACCCCGGTCGGAACCGGTCGACGGCGGGTTCTCCAGCAACTGGCTGATCTCGTCCACCACGGTGGCCATCAGATCTTCGTCGGCGCGGGTCAGATCGACCTTGCGCTTGGCGAGAAGGCGCGACACGCCGTCGCCGAGTTCCCGTACGTCCACGTCTGGCTCGCTGGCGTAGATCTCCACGCCGTCACGGGTCTCGACCAGCCAGTCGCTGAGTTCCGGCGATGGCATTGTCACCAGACGGTGGAACTCGCGCCACAGCTCGTCGCGTTCCGGATCGTCGCGGGTGTGCGCCATGGGATGCCGCCTCCATCGTGATCGTCGCCGCTGCCCAGCTTCACCGATTGTGCTCGCGGATCCCTGATGGGACGCCGCGTTTACGTCATTCGCTGTGTGTGCCGGCGCGACCGACACTGGGTTCCGGTCCGCCGATCCATACCGTGGTGAGGTTGCAGAATTCGCGGATGCCGTGGGCGGACAGCTCGCGGCCGTACCCCGAGTGCTTGATGCCGCCGAACGGCAACTCCGGATATGACGTGACCATGCCGTTGACGAACACCATGCCGGCGTCCAGATCCTTGACGAACCGCTCCTGTTCCGCGGCGTCATTCGTCCACGCGTTCGCGCCGAGACCGAAGCTCGTCGCGTTCGCGAGGCGCACCGCTTCCTCGTACGAGTTGGCCCGGAACAGACCGGCCACCGGACCGAATACCTCGTCCGACCACATCGCCATGTCCGGCGTGATGTCGGCGACGACGGTCGGCGGGTACCACCATCCGGCGCCCTCGAGTGCCTCGCCGCCGCACAGCACCGCGGCGCCCTTGCCGGCGGCGTCGGCGACCTGCGCCGCGACGTCATCGCGACCGCTGCGCAGCGCGAGCGGTCCGACGTCGGTGTTGCTGTCCATCGGGTCACCGACGTTCAGCAGCGACATGTGCGCGACGAATGCGTCGGCGAACGCGTCATAGACGTCGTCGTGCACGATGAACCGCTTCGCGGCGATGCACGACTGTCCGTTGTTCTGGCAGCGCGCGGTCGTGGCGACCTTTGCGGCCGCGTCGATGTCGGCGGACGGCATCACCACGTACGGGTCGCTGCCGCCGAGCTCGAGCACCATCTTCTTGAGTTCCCGGCCGGCGATCGCTCCGACCGACCGCCCGGCGGCCTCGCTGCCCGTCAACGTCGCCGCTTTGACACGGGGATCGACGAGCACGCTTTCCACCGCGTCCGCCCCGATCAGCAACGTTTGGAAGCTGCCGTCCGGATAGCCCGCTCGACTGAACAACTCCTCCATAAACAGCGCAGTCTGCGGCACGTTCGACGCGTGCTTCAGCAGCCCGACGTTGCCCGCCATCAACGCTGGCGCGGCGAATCGCATGGCCTGCCAGAGCGGAAAGTTCCACGGCATGATGGCCAGCACCGGCCCGAGCGGTCGATAGATCGCGTACGCCTGCCGCGCGCCCACCGCCGTCGCGTCGGCGGGCTCGTCGGCGAGGAAGCGCTGCGCGTGCTCGGCGAAGTAGCGACACGCACGCGCGCACTTGGCCACCTCGGCCCGCGCGGAGGCAAATGTCTTGCCCATCTCCGTGGTCATCAGCGCCGCGATGGCGTCGACCTCGGCATCCAGAATCCGCGCCGCCTCGACCATCCAGGCCGCGCGTTGAGCGAACGTGGTGTCACGCAGTGCCGCGAAGCCGGACTCGGCGCGGGTGAGCCGTCGGTCGATCTGGTCGGGCGCCAGCGCGTCGAATGACTTGAGCTGCTCGCCGGTGGCGGGGTTAGTGGTGGCAATCGGCATGGCAGTTCACCTTCGGGACGGTTTGTGGATTCGGGACGTTGCGGGGTGTGTTGCGGCGCCGTGCTTACCGGCCGGTGCCGTCTCCCAAACGCTCTCACAGGCACCGGTAGGGTGGTAGGGCAACCCCGTACCCGATGCGGGCCGCGCCGCGGCACGGTGAATCGGGTCACTTCCGTCCCGCCGGCATCCCGCCGGGCTTTGCCGCGGAAGCCCGGTGCGGAAGGCTGTGCCGAGGAGGGATGCCAGATGGACCAGCGCACGATCGGGGATGTCCAGGTCAGCGCGATCGGGCTCGGCGGGATGCCGATGTCGATCGAGGGCCGGCCGGACGAGGCACGCAGCATTCGTACCATCCACGCGGCGTTGGACGCCGGCGTCACGCTCATCGACACCGCGGACGCGTATCACATGTACGCGAACGAGGTCGGCCACAACGAGTCGCTGATCGCCAAGGCACTGTCCACGTACGGCCGGGATACGTCCGGCGTACTCGTCGCGACGAAGGGCGGTCATCTGCGTCCCGGCGACGGCAGCTGGACCGTGGATGGATCGCCGAAGCACCTGCGTGCCGCGGTCGACGAGTCGCTGAAGCGGCTGGGTGTCGACGCGATCGGCCTCTACCAGTTCCACCGTCCGGACCCGACGGTGCCGTACGAGGATTCGGTCGGCGTGCTCGCCGAACTGCTCGACGTCGGGAAGATCCGGATGGCCGGCATCTCCAATGCGAACCCCGAGCAGATCCGACTCGCGCAGGACGTCCTCGGTGGTCGGCTCGCGTCCGTGCAGAACCAGTTCTCGCCCGCGTTCCGCAGTTCGGAGCCCGAGCTGGAGCTCTGCGATGAGCTTGGCCTCGCATTCCTGCCGTGGTCGCCACTGGGCGGCATCGGTCGCGCGGGCGAACTCGGTGACCGCTTCGACGCCTTCACCGTGGTCGGCGCGTCGCACGGTGTGAGTCCGCAACAGGTGTGCCTCGCCTGGATGCTCACGAAGTCTCCGGTCGTCATCCCGATCCCCGGCGCGAGCCGGCCGGAGACGATCGAGGACTCCGTACGAGCCTCGGACCTGGCGCTGTCAGCGGACGAGATGGCGCTACTCAGCGCTGCGTAGCGGCGTTGAGGTTTAGCGGCGTTGAGGCTTCGCTGCTGCGTAGCGGCGGCGCTAGTGGCCCCGTGAGTCGTCGCCCGGTGAATCGCCCGGCTTGGCCGCTGGCGTATGCCCCCGCTCGGCTGCCTCCGGGGACGCTCCGGCCCTCGCAGGTACGACTTCGCCCGTGTCACCTACCGCGCCGGGTGCGGCGTGATCGGCGAGCGCTTCCGCGCCGATGGGCCTCGGCACCGGCGGGTGGAACATGGCTGCGAGCGCCAGTGCGATCGCGCCGGCGACTGCCCAGGCCGACAGGATCAGCAGCGGGCCCGTGATGCGGTTGCCGCCGAAGTAGATGGTGTTCTGTACGGTCGGCAGCGCCGCACCGGGCGGCAGCGCCCGGCCGAGATCGGCGTACCACTGCGTAATCATGTTCGGGCCGAGCGTGACTCCGGATGCCGAGATGCCGATCGGGATGAACAGCAGAGCGATCACGATGTACCCGATTGTGTGGCCCCACCGCGTGGCAGCAGCGCCGACCACCGCGACGGCGAACGCGAGAAGCGTGCCGATGCCGAACAGCCCCCATGGCGCGCCGGTGAGCGCACCGATGCCCGCGTCGGCGATCGCGGTCGCGACGGCCGACACGATCGCCGCGTAGACGGCGATGACGCCCAACTGCAGCAGCGGATTGAGGCTGCGACTTGTTCGTAGGACAAGCAGATAACCGAATATCAGGCTCGGAAGCACCAGCGCGACGACGAAGAATGTTTGCGACAGGCCCTGCGGGTCGCTCGTGTGCAGCGGGCGGACGTCGAAGGCACCCAGGTTCACCCCCGCCGCTTGTGCTGCTCCCGTGAAGATGCGGACCGTAGAGGTCGTCAGCGCCGAGCCAGCCGCCGTCGCGACGAGCAGTTCCGGCACCGTTGGTACGAGCGCGGCGTTGATGCTGTGGTCAAGAATTGCGTCGCGCGCGGCCAGCGCGTTGGGATAGGCGGTCACCTTGAACGCGCCTGGGTCGCCACGTTCCAGCGCGCGCCCGAAGGCCGACGCCTGGGTCTGGTTCCCGACGTATCCGATCGGCACCGACCGCGGGCCTGGTGAGTGGAGCGCCCAGATGAACGGCACGATGAACGCCACACAGATCGCCGTGCCGATGAGCGCCTGGATCAGGCCGGTCCGAAGCCCTCGCATGCGGACCTGGCTTGGAGTTGTCGTCGGCTCTGTTGATGCGGTCGGTTCGTGCGCCTCGTGCGCGTGTGCGTCATGCGCGTGCGCTTCATGCGCGTCCGCGTCGTGCCCGTGCGCTTCATGCGCGTCCGCGTCGTGCACGTCCGCGTCGTGCGCGTGCTCGTCGTGCGCCTCGCGGCGGGCGTTACCTGTGGGGCCGGCGTGCTCCGCGTGGCGCCCGGTGTCTGCGTTGTTGCCGAAGTCGCCCGCGGAACCCGTGTTGTCGCCGGCGCCTGTCGAATCGGGCCGTACCGGCTTGTCCGAGTCATGTTCGTCCATGGCCGCCTCCCAGCGTCATCCACGCATGGACGCGCAACCAGGCTGCTCGCGGCTGCGCAAGATCGACTGGAACTACTGGACCGACGTTACCCAGCCGCGCCGCGCCGCGTGCCCATTCCGCAGGGTCGGCCGGCGCGGCCGGCTCTCGCAGGCCGCAACTCCCCGCCGAACTGCACCTAACGAGGCCGACCTGGTGGTTCGATGAAGGCACGACCTGGGCTGGGTCGGCCGGGCGCAGCCGGGTCAGCTAGCCGACGGGTGCATGGAGCACGGGGGGAGCGGGGAACGTGGCTAAGACCGAACAGACGTTCATCTATGTGGGTACGTATCAGGACGAGGCGCTGGCACGTGGCGACTACGAGGTGGTGAAGGATCTTCACTCCGCGGGAGCGGTCGGCACCTATGACGCCGCCGTGATCACCAAGGATCGTCAGGGCAAGGTGCACGTCAACAAGGACGAGATGGCGACGCGGCACGGCGCGTGGGGCGGTGCCGCCGCCGGCGCGGTCGTCGGGCTGCTGTTCCCGCCCGCCGTCATCGGTACGGCATTGGTCGGTGCCGCGGTCGGCGGAGTCAGCGGCCACTTGTGGCGCGGCATGTCGCGGGACGACGTAAAGGACTTCGGCGATGTCATCGACTCCGGTCAGGCCGCGCTCGTCGTTGTTGGCGAGAGCAAGTTGGAGCAGGCTCTCGACAAGGCGGCATTGCGCGCCGAGAAGCATGTCGCGAAGGAACTCGGCGTGAGTGCAAAGGACATCGACAAGGCCGTTCGCGAGGCGGCCGGCGAGGTGAGCTGATCTGCGCCCGGGTCGCGATCGCGGCGGCATGTGGCTGCTGCCGTTCGCGGCCCGAGCCGCCGGATCAGCGCTAGCGCGGCACCAGACGGAAGGCTCGCGCGCCGCCTACCCAGGCCGCGTGCAGGTCGTCCGGATTCACCGTGCCGTCGGCGGCCAACCGGATCTTGTTGAACCGCGCGAACTGCCGGTTGTCCTTGGACATCACGGTGTACTGCGCGGCGACGTCGGCCTCGCTCGTGAAGACCTCGACATCGGCCGGCCGCCGCTTGCCCTTGAACAGAATGTCGACCGGCTCGCCGGTGCGGAGGTTGCGCCCCCAGCCGAACGGGGTACCGATGAGCAACGCGTCGCCATGTCGGGTGTACGCGACCGGAACGTCGTAACGTCGGCCGGACTTGCGGCCCACCACGTAGACGACGACGAGTCGACTGCCCACCAGGCGGCTCAATCCCGGCGTACGCAGCAGGCCTCGTACGACGACGTTCGCGAACCCCTGTACGGGCAGCGTCTGCGCGGTCGGTTGTGGACTCGATCCGGCGGCGGGTGGTTCGTTGGTCATCGTCCGATCGTATGGCCAATCGCATCTCGCCCGATCCGGCCGGCCGTTCCTGGCGTACGAGTCTGCCGATCTATCGAACGCTGACCGATATGTGGCGTTAGCGTGAGATGCAGCGCGCGTGTCGGGCGTGCCGGCGGCGTCCCGTATGCCGCCGCGTCGTCGATCGTGGCAGGTGAGTCGTGGTTGACATCGAGGCCGAACGACCGCCCAAGGCCGCGCGCCGGGCGCTGTTGCCGCTGGCGCTGGCGCAGTTCATCTGCAGCTTCGCCGGCTCGAACATGAACGTGATGATCAACGACATCAGCACCGATCTGCACACCACTGTGCAGGGCGTACAGGTCACGATCACACTTTTTCTGCTCGTCATGGCGGCCTTGATGATCCCGGGCGGCAAGCTGACCGACCGCTACGGCCGCAAGAGGATGTTCACGGCCGGGCTTGTCCTTTACGGCATAGGTGCATTGTTGAGTGCCGTGTCGCCCGGGCTCGGCGTGCTCATCCTCGGCAACTCGATCTTCGAGGGTGTCGGTACGGCGATGCTGATCCCGCCGGTCTACATCCTCACCACGTTGCTCTTCACGTCGGTCACCGCACGTGCCCGTGCCTTCGGGGCGATCAGCGCGCTCGGTGGCATCGGAGCGGCCGCCGGCCCACTGATCGGCGGGCTCATCACATCCGGCATCAGCTGGCGCGCCGCGTTCGTGTTCCAGGCGCTCGTCGTCGCCGCGATCGCGTGGCTGAGCCGACGCGTCCCCGATCCGTTGGCGCCTGATCCGACACGCCCGTTCGACGTCGTCGGCGCCGTGCTGTCGTCCGTCGGTCTGGTGTTGATCGTCCTCGGCATCCTGGCCGCGGACAACAACGGTTGGCTGACGCTCGCCCTGATCGTGGCGGGTGCGCTGGTGCTCACGTGGTTCTTCCGGTCGATACGCAAGAAGGAACGAGCCGGCGAGGAACCACTGTTGTCCACCTCGCTCTTCCACAACCGCACCTCGAATCTCGGCCTGGTCACGCAGAACGCCCAGTGGCTGATGCTCATGGGCATCTCGTTCGTGGTGTCGGCGTTCCTCCAGGTGGTCCGCGGCTACAACGCGATACAGACCGGCGTCATCTTCACCGCCGTCACCGCCGGACTGCTGGTGTCGTCGTTCTCGGCGGAACGGCTCGCGAAGCGCTACGCGCAACGCTCGCTGATCATCGCCGGATTCGTGCTTACGCTCGCCGGAGTCGGCGTGCTGCTCGCGTTCGTTGCGAGCACGCACAGCGTATGGGCGTTCGTACCCGGGCTAGTGCTCATCGGACTCGGACTCGGCGTGATGCTCACGCCCTCGGTCAACATCGTGCAATCCAGCTTCGGCGAGAGCCAACAGGGCGAGATCTCGGGCCTGTCGCGCAGCGTGTCGAATCTGGGTTCGTCGCTCGGCACCGCGATTGCCGGCACGGTGCTCGTCGCGGGCATTACCGCCACGCCGCAACGCGCGTACGGGCTCGCGTTGGTTGTGCTGGCGATCGCGGGCTGCATCGGGCTCGCCGCCGCGTTCTTCCTGCCGTCCGAACGTGCGCCGGTGATGGCGCCGTCGGCGGAAACGCCGGCCGTCTGACCGACGTACGCCTCACGCGCCGACAGTGTGCAGCGCGATCCAAAGCGCGATGCTCGTGGCTACGAGACAGGCGGGTACGGTCGCCGCTCCTAGCGACAGGAACGTACGCGTTTCCGGAACGTGGTCGCGCGCGTGCAACACCTCGCGCCACAACAGCGTGGCGAGCGATCCGACGTACGTGAGATTCGGGCCGATGTTCACGCCCAGCAGTACGGCCAGTACGAGCCCGGGGGAGTGCGACACCAGCGGTACCAACAGAAGTGTGGCCGGAAGATTGTTGAGCAGGTTCGCGAGCACCGCCGCGAGCGCTGCGAGCAGCAGCAGTCCGGCCAGCGTCGGTGCGTCCGGCGCCAGGCGCGCGACGAACCGACCGAGCCCGGTGTTGCGTACCCCCAGTACGACGATCCCGAGGGCAAAGACGAATGCACAGAACGCCGGGTTCGACGCGAGCGCCAAGCGTCGCGCGACACGGACTCGTTCGCCCTGCGGCGCGGTGACCACGTCGCGCACGCCGAGGACGAGTGCTCCGGCGAGAGCGACCCACGCCGGCGCGATGCCGAACGGCTCGAGCGCGGCGAAGCCGGCGAGCGTCAGCGCGAGCACGACGAGCGCGAACCGCGGCACCGGCACGATGTCCTCGCGCGCATCGGCGGCGACCGGTGCGGCAACGGTTGTCGCGGCCGACAGGTCGCGGCGGAAGAAGGTCCGGAAGATGGCGTACTCGACGCCGATCGCGACGAGCCACGGCAACGTCATGAGCGAGGTGAACCTGGCAAACGTGAGACCGCTCGCCGCGAACGCCAACAGATTCGTGAGGTTCGACACCGGCAGCAACAGCGAGGCGGAGTTGGCAAGGTGAGTGCACGCGTACACGTGTGGCCGCGGCCGTACCCGCAAATCTTGCGCGGTGACCAGAACGATCGGCGTCAGCAGAACCACCGTGGCATCGAGGCTGAGTGCCGCGGTGGTGACCGACGCGATCACGAAGACCACCGCGAGCAGGCGTCTCGGGCTGCCGCGGCTGTCCCGCGCGGCGAGTCCGCCGGCCCAACGGAACACGCCGGAGCGATCGGCGGCGTGGGCGAGGACGAGTACGGCGGCGAGAAACCCTACGGTGGGGCCAAGTGCGCCGAGTTCGTCGACCGCGGCGCGAGGAGACACCACGCCGAGCGCGACAGTGAGCGCGGCGGCCGGCACCGCGACGACCGCCTCCGGCAGCCGACGTGGCTTGAGCGTCGCGAACACCAGCACTGCGAGGAGCAGAGCGATCGCGACGGCGGACGTCACGTGGGCACGATCGGCGTGGCAGTCACGCGGCACACGCTAGACGGCGAGTCCTGCGATCGGCGAACCAGGTCAAGCGCGGTATGATGATCACCGACGGACGAGTCGGCCGGGCGGCCGCGTCGGCGGGCAACCGCCGCCGAGGAACGTCCGGGCTCCACAGGGCTGGGTGGTTGTTAACGGCAACCCGGGGCGACCCGCGGGACAGTGCCACAGAAAACAGACCGCCGCCGTCGATGACCGCGTTGCGGCGTGGCTCGGCGGCTGGTGAGGGTGAAACGGTGGGGTAAGAGCCCACCAGCATCCCGGGTGACCGGGATGGCTCGGTAAACCCCACCCGGAGCAAGGTCAAGAGGGCGACCGCCGCGAGGTGGTGGCCTGCGCAGGCGCTGGAGGGTGGCCCGCCCGAGCCTGCGGGTGGACCGCTAGAGCCTGTCGGCGACGGCAGGCCGAGATGGATGGCCGCCACGGTCGCCAACGCTGCGGCGTCGGCTGGCCGTACAGAACCCGGCGTATAGGCCGACTCGTCCGTCTTTTCCAGATCGCCCTCTCGACCGTGGCGATGGCGGGCAGTTTGAAACATATGTGCGGGTCACGGCAGCGTTTTTCCGTCACCGCGCGCAGGACCCCGGACGCGGCCGGCCGCCCCTCCTGACGAGGCTGAGGGCGGCGGCCACCTTGAGATCGAGGTCGTACCTCACTCTCCATCCTGGTCATACTGGGACGGCTGGTTGCGGATGACGGCGAGTGAGACGATCTTGCCGTCGCGGACCGAGAAGTAGCTGCTCATCACGAGCTCGCCGGGCAGGTTCGTCTTGTCGAACGTGCCGTCGTACCGGCCGCGGACGATCGTGTCACCGTAGTGCTCAAGCACCTCAACAGGCTCGATGGTGACGCTGTCGCCGACCAATTCCTTGTTCACCCAACGGCGGATCGCGTCGGTGCCGCGGATCTCTCGGCGGTTGTCGTTGACGTAGGCATCATCGGCGAAGGTGGCGACGATCGCGTCGGCGTCGAAGTCGTTGACGGCGCGGACGTGCTCGGCGACAACGCCGGTGAGCTCGGTTGCGGTGGTCATCATGGTTGTCCTTCCTGTTGGTTTCCGTTCCGCTGGATCGGACCGGATGGATCAACCCTCGCCGCTACCGGCGCAGGACAGTCAAGCAGGTGATCGCAGGTTGACTCTCCTGTTGGGGGAGACTTGAGCCGTGCAGACGATCATGTCCATCGGCGACTTCGCCCGCGCCACTCACCTGAGCGTGAAAGCGCTGCGCCACTATCAGGAAGAGGGCCTGCTTGATCCCGCAGA
>DASTMZ010000089.1:0-13552 GCA_035713725.1 Micromonosporaceae bacterium | reverse complement strand
GCTGATCAGACGGTCGCTGTTGGGATTCCGTTGTGGATATTCTCGACGCCATGGTCACCCTGCCTGCTCGCGGCAACGACGTGAATACCGACGACATGAACGGGGCAGGAATCGGCGCATCGATCGTCGCGATCGACACTGCAGCCGAACCAACGGTCGTCCTGACGTACGACGACGGACCGGAACCCGGCGGCACGGACAGCGTGCTGGACGTGCTTGCCGATGCGGGTGCCACCGCCACGTTCTTCGTATTGATGTCACGGGTGCGTCGCCACGCGTCGCTGTTCGACGAACTGCTTGCCTCGGGACATGAGATCGCCTTGCACGGACCCGACCACAGGCGGCTCACCGAACTCGACCCGAAGCAGCTCGCTTTGCGCACTCGGACCGCGAAAGAGGAGCTCGAGGATCGGACGGGACGTGCGGTGCGATGGTTCCGGCCGCCGTACGGCGACCAATCCACGGTCACCTGGGGCGCGGTCGCGGATGCCGGGCTCACGACCGTGCTGTGGAGCGCGGATTGCCTTGATTGGCTCGATGCGCCACACGACGATCGACTTCGGAAGACACGCGCGATGGCGGAACCTGGCGCGGTTCTGCTCCTGCACGACGGCTTCGCGAGCGCCATGGACGGCGTCGACGATGGCGAGCCGCCTGCCATCGACCGCGGCAAGCTTTCGCGTTCGGTCATCGAGATATGCGCGGGCAAGGGCTTTGCGTGTTCGTCCCTCGGCCAAGCGCTCGACGCCGGCCACCGGGCCGAGTGGGCACGGCTCGACGACTGAGCAACAGCGTGACCGAGGCCCAGCCACCGTTCCTGGGCGTGCGATCAGGGCACGTACACGAGGCGACGGTAGCGGCGCTAGCCTGGGCCTATCGAACGAGGCGCCGGTCGCGGCGCGTGAGCACGCGCCCGGCCGAACGCGCACCCGAGCACGTCAGCAGGCACATTGCGAGGAGCGGCCATGGTCAACGACATCAGCCTGCCGGGTCGGGTGGCCGGACCGGATGAGGGCGTCAGCGACGAGGAGCTCGCTCTCGCGGCTCGCAACCACGGCATGCCGCTGGAAATGCTGCGCCACGACGTGACGCCGCTCGGCCTGCACTACCTACTCGTCCACTACGACATTCCGGCACTCGACGCGACGACGTGGCGGCTGCGGGTCGGCGGCCTGGTCGGTACACCGCTCGACCTCGGTCTGGACACGCTGCGCAGCATGCCGTCGCGAACCGTACGCGTGACGCTCGAATGCGCCGGCAACGGGCGGGCTCGCCTGCACCCGCGCCCGGTCAGCCAGCCGTGGTTGGTGGAAGCCGTGGGCACCGCCGATTGGACGGGGGTTCCGCTGCGTGACGTTCTCGGACGAGCTGGCGTCGACGCGTCGGCGGTCGACGTCGTGTTCACCGGCGCCGACCACGGCATCGAACGCGGCGTTGAACAGGACTACCAGCGCAGCCTGACCATCGAGCAGGCGCTCGAACCGGACGTGCTCGTCGCGTACGAGATGAACGGCGCACCACTGCCGCCCCAGCATGGGTACCCGGTTCGGCTGGTGGTACCCGGCTGGTACGGCATGGCGCACGTGAAGTGGCTGGTCGGCGTAGACGTCGTCGACACTCCGTTTGTCGGGTTCCAGCAGGCGGTGGCGTACCGCATGCGCATGGAAGCCGAGGAGAGCGGCGATCCGGTCGAACTTATCGCGCCGCGAGCGTTGATCGTGCCGCCCGGATTTCCCGACTTCATGTCACGCACCCGCGTCGTCCGGCCGGGACAGATTGCGCTCGAGGGGCGCACGTGGTCCGGCCGCGCACCGGTCGCCCGTGTCGAGGTCAGCACCGACGGCGGCAGCACGTGGGCCGACGCGACACTGGAGCCGGACAACGGTCACCGATGGGCGTGGCGACGCTTCACCTACGAATGGACGGCGATACCCGGCCGCTACGAACTGACCGCACGAGCGACCACGACCGACGGCGAGACCCAGCCGGTAGCGCAGGCATGGAACCGCGGCGGATTCGCCAACAACGCCACCCACGTGGTCGCCGTCGCCTGCGTCGCGTAGCCCCGACTGGGTTTGCGCAGACCGTCGCATAGGGCCGACGCGGGAATCGGCCTCAGGCGCTGTCGGGCAGCAGGTCCCTCCGACGTTTCGCTATCTCGCGTATTTCCAGGGGCACGAACACCACGGTGATGACCAGAACGGCGACAATGGCCCACAGCACGACCGGCGTCGGGCCGAGGTGGCGCAGATCCATGCTGTTCGTCCAGGACGGATGCAGCCCAAGAGGCGGGAAGCCCTCCCAGAACAGGAACCACAACAGCGAACCGAGGCCGATGGCGATGCCGTACGCCCTGAAATGCCCCGCGCGGGAGAACGCGATCGCCGCGAGCACGGCCAGTAGCAGGTAAACGATCACAGCGACACGCTGGGTACCCTGCGGCGGAAAGTTGTCGCCCACGTAGTTCGCCGCACTGGCAATGCCGTGGCGGACGCCGCTCCAGTACGACGCCACGAGCACGATGGCGACGACGAGGGCCAGGGCGAAAAGCACTCCACGCAGGACATTCTTGGCTCCACGCCCGCGGGCCATCGCAGGCCTCCTTCTTCGCACTCATGACCCCCAAGTAGATCGGTGGCTCAAGATAGCGCGCGACGCAGGTCACCGGCCAGACACGAGCGGCCGATTGTCACGCCGGCTGTAAGGGCGATAGGGGGCCCGGGTCCGTGCCGCCACACAACGGCGCGGCCGATCATCCGTCCGATTGTGCCAACACCAACGCGTCGAACTGTTGTGGACGACGCGTGGCGCGCAGGATCGCCCAGATGTTACCCGCGCCGACGACGACCACTAACGCCAACGACAGCCAGAACCCGACACTCGGTTGGACGACGATGCCGCTCGGCAGACCGTGATCGCCGTCGGCCGCGCCGAGGACCGGTTGATTCAACGCAAACCAATTGATCACCGCGTGTCGGCCCGATATCTGCGACGCGACCAGCAGGACCGCCGCCGAACACGCCACTCCGGCGAGGATGGTGGCCCGAGCCACCGGCGGACGCACCAGAGGCGTCAGTGCGCCGACCAGCAGCAGCGCGACCACCGTGATGAGGAGCGTACGGATGCTGGTGGTATCGACGGCGTGCAAGAACGTTGGGCCGTACGCGACCGGCACGGTCTCGCCCGTCGCGTCGGTCGGCGGGAAGCCGAAGTTCGTCGACAACGTGCCGCCGCCGTCTCGGATGAGATCCACGCCGCTGTAGGTCAAGCTGGCCGTGTTGTTCTCGGCCTGGCATGACACGGCGCCGAACGGCAGCAGCAGACCGACGCCGGCCAGCACGAGTCCGGCCGGTCCGAGCAGCTTCGACGAGATCGATCGCTGGATCACGAGCACACGCTAGCGACGCCGGGCGGCGGCGAACAGGCCCGACTCGCGATGCGGGTGTTTCCGGTCGCGCTGCTGTTCGCCGCGGCGCTGGCTGCGATCGCCTCGACACTGCTCGCCACCATCGCATGCCTCGTGCCAGCTGTTCTGCTCCGGCGCATCCCGGCGGCGCCGCTGCTCGCCGCCGAGTGACGATCGGTCAACCGTGTTGAACGACTGGCACGGTTCGTCGAGTGCGAATCCATCGCGCGCCGAACGGCGCCAACGACGCGGTCAACACCGCGGACACCACGAGGCCGCCGCGCGCACCGGCCGCCGCGACCAGCGGTCCACCGACGCCGAGCCCAAGTGGTAGCGCCACCGCGATCGCCGCGCCCCAGATCGTCAACACCGGTTGCTGCTGGTCCGGATCGAGGCCTTCCTGCAGGATGGTGTACGCAACGGCGGTGTACGGCCCGTAGATCAGTCCGCCGATAGCTAGCGCCACGGTCGCGAACGCAAGAGTTGGCGCGGCGGCCAACGCGGCCATGCTCGCGGCCCACCCGGCCACGATCGCCAGCAGCAGGGGCGCACCCGATACTCGGCGGAGCAATGTAGTAGCGGCGGCACCGAGCAGCGCACCGACGCCGAATCCGGTCCACAGCACGCCGATCGCGGCCTTTCCGGCATGCAACGACGAAGTGGCCAGCAGCGGAATCGACACCTCAGCCGGGCCGTAGAAGAGGTTGAACAGCAACGTCACGGCCAGCAGGCTCGTCATGGCCGGGGTGTGGCGCAGGATCGCCCATCCGGTCTGGCTCGGCCTGACCGGCGCCACGGACTCGTCGGACACCGGTTTGTCCTGCGGCGTATCCGCCGGTACGGCAACCGCAACCGCGACGAGCAGCACGACGTAGGTCAGCCCGTCCACTACGAGAATCAGACCAGGGTGCCCGAACGCGGTGATCAGGCCGCCGAGCGCCGGACCGATCACGTACGAGGCGAGGCTGTCGGTCGTCCCCATCAGCCCGTTGACCGCCAACCGTCCGGTGGCGTCCACCATCGCGGTCGCCGCCAGCCGCCGGCTGCTGGAGGCCAGGGTACGCAGCACGGAGCAGAGCAACAGCGCGATCGCGAACGGCCACAGTCGAAGCGCACCGGCATTTACCACTATGCCGAGCGTCGCGAACGTGGCGCCGCGAAGCACGCAGTCGGCGAGCAGAATCCGCCTCGGGCGAAACCGCCTCCGGCCGAGACCGACCGCGAAGCTGAGCAGCACTGGGAGAACAAACGGCGCGGTCGTGACCAGCGACACCGCCAGTGCGGGCGACGTGGCGCCGTGCAGGTCAAGCGCGAGTACGGGCAACGCCACGAATGTCATGCCGTCGCCCAGCTTGGAGATCGCATCGCCGCTGATCAGCGTGAGCAGCGGTGGGTGCCGAAGCACAGCACGGTAAGAAGACGCTTGGCGTGCGGGTTCGACCTGCTGGTCGGTGCGCGCCTCGGGCGTGTCCACCACACTGGCAGCATGTCAGTCGTCCAGACGCGGTGTCGATGACCCAGGCCACGTCGCGGCTGCGGTCGGCGTCCAGATCAGGTCGCCTGTGCCACCGATCCGGATAACGGGCTGGCCGTGAGCATCTGGTCGATGGCGCTGGCAGGCACCGGGCGCGAGTAGAGGTAGCCCTGTGCGAATGAGCATCGCAGGTCGCCAAGCGCTTGCGCCTGCTCCAGTGTCTCAACACCCTCGGCGATGACCTTGCGGTCGAGGCTGGCAATCGCTTCCAGGATGGCGCCGATGAACGCCCAGCCCGACCGCCCCACCACGCTTCGGTTCTGGGTGAACGACTTGTCCAGCTTGACGATGTCGATGGGCAGCTGGGACAGGTAGGACAGCGACGAGTAACCGGTGCCGAAGTCGTCGATGGCGATGCGGACACCGGATTTGCGCAGCCGCTTGAGTTGGAGCCAGCCCTGCTGGTCGGGCGCGGTCTCGATCAGACTGCTCTCGGTCAGCTCGAGCACCAGGCTGCCTGGTTTAATGCCCCAGTCGTCGAGCGTGGCGATGACCATATCGGCAAAGCCCGGATCGTCGAGCTGGCGGCCGGAGGCGTTGACCGAGACGAACACGCCGTGCCCGTCCTGCCACCGGCGCGCCTCGCGGCAGGCATCCTGCAGCACTCGGGCGCCGACGGCGTTGATCAGCCCAGTCTCCTCGGCCACCGGGATGAATTCGGCAGGTGGAATCATGTCTCCGTCGTGTAGCCGCCAGCGGGCCAGCGCCTCCACCCCGACGACGGTTCCGCTGGACAGCTCAACGATCGGTTGGTAGTGGATGAGCAGGTCGTCATGGTCAAGGGCGTGGCGCAGCCCGGTAACGAGACGGAGGCGATCCAGCCGGTAGTCGCGCAGTCGCGGATCGAAGCAGACGACGCGGTTCTTGCCGGCCTCTTTGGCGGCGTATAGCGCGAAGTCGGCGTCGCGAAGAGCATCGGTGGGGCTCATCGGTCGTTGGCTGGGGTCGATGGTAAGCAGTCCGATGCTCGTGGACAGAAACATCCGCTGTCTATCGACGACAAACGGGCGTCTGATCGCGTCGATGATGCGGTCCGCCTGAGCGAGTGCGTCACGCCGATCGGCGACGGCCTCGACGAGGACAGCGAACTCGTCACCGCCAAAGCGGGCAACCACCGCGTCGGGCGGCGCGGCGGCAAGCAGCCGGCGAGAGACGTCGATGAGCACGTCGTCGCCGGCCGGATGGCCGTATGTGTCGTTGATGTCCTTAAAGCCGTCCAGATCGATGAGCAGCACCGCTTGGCTGTCGCCGCCGCCGAGGCTCAGCGCCCACTCCAGGCGCTCCGCGAGCACGGTCCGGTTCGGCAATCCGGTCAGCGGGTCGTGCATCGCGCGATGGACAAGCTGGTGCTGCATTGCCTCCTGCGCGGTGGCCGCGTCGGAGAGCCGCCGATATGCGCGCGCCAGATTCAGGTACGCGGTGTTGCGTTCCGTGGTGATCACCGCGAGCAGTAGTCCGGTCAGCGCGGCGGACCCGTTGAATGCCTGCAACGTGATCATTTTGACGAGTAGGTCGTGGCCTGCGAACGGGCCGACGTCGAGGGTCGCTGCTCGGATCGCGAGCACGGAGGCAATCAGGACGCAAACCGTCGCACCGCCCATCTGGAAGCGCAGCGCTGCCCAAACGATGAACGGAAACACCAGGAACAGCAGGCTCACCGAGGAATGCGTGACGGCCGCCGTCACAACCGCCGTACAAGCCGTCACCGCAGATGCTTCGACCCACCAACGCAGCGGGACGTCGCGGGGCCACCGCGCGGTTCGCAAGAACAGCAGCAGCGGTGCGATCACCAAAACGCCCATCGCATCTCCGGTCCACCACACCGACCATGTGGACCAGAAGTTGTGCGCCCGGATTCCGCCGGCGGCCAGCAGCGACACGCTGCCAATGGTTGCGCTGACGAGCATCCCGGCCATCGCACCGAACGCGACGAGCAAGAGTCCGTCCCGCAGCCGATTCACCTCTGTGCGGAACGAGAACCTGCGGAGCATCCAATATGCGCACAGTGGAGCCACCGTATTGCCGATCGTGATCGCGACGACCGCCGGAAACGTCGGTCCAATCGGAGCGTTGACCACGAACGCCGCAAGCGCGATTCCCGGCCAGATGCGACTACCGAGCACCAGCAACCCGGCCACCGCGACGCCGGTTGGCGGCCACAGCGGCGTGACCTGTCCGCCCACCAGTTGCAGCACGAGACCGATCCGTGCGGCGAGGTAATAGGCGACGGCGACACCGAGAATGGGCAGGATCTGGGAGGCACCAACGCGGAGCCGTCGCCGTAGCTCCTCGCTACGAAGGATCGCGGTCATACGACGCCCCTGCCCTCACCACACGTCGGCGCCAGGGGCTCCCGTCAGCGACCCAACCTGACGTGGATCGCATGGCGGCCACCATTGGTGCGGGGCCGCGTGGACGGTGATGGAGCCTCACCTCGCCATGTCACGACGAATCGGCAAGGACCCACCCCCGAAGCAACCGCCGGCAGCCACAAACGTCGGTAAGACGGCCACCGGCTCAGATCATCTCGTCACGGTGCACCGATGGCGTACGGCTCGCAACCGCTGCGCTAAACATGACTCGACACCGGCACCGCAGGGAACAGCAACAACGCGCTTGTACCCATCCGTACGAACCGTCATGGCCCGAATGGCTTAGGCGTCCCGTACCGCGTGGTAGGTGACGAAGACGAGTCCTGAACCGATCGTGGCCGCGCGGATGAGGCGCATGGGTTTGTTGTTGCTCGTCTCGCCGAAGAGGCGGCGCCCAGCGCCGAGGATGACCGGGAAGATCACCAGGCGAATCTCGTCAACAAGGTCGTGCTCGATCAGCGTGTGTGCGAGTTGGTAGCTCGCGTAGACGAGGATCTCACCGGCGATCTCCTGCTTCAGCTTCGCGACGTCACTCACCGCGTCGCCGTTGAGGATCGTCGAGTTGGACCACATCCCGTCGGTCGACGTGCCGGACACGACGAACTTCGGCATGCTGTTCAACTTGTCCGCCCACTCGCCGCTGCGTGACTGCCACCGGCTGGCGAACCATTCGTCGCTGCGCCGGCCGAGCAGAAGCGCTTCGGCCCGCAGCGCCTCGGCGGTCTCCACGCTGGCCCACTCGTCCAGGTCGTCAGCGCCGAACTTCCGGAACCAGCCGCCGAGCCGGAAGCCCTCGTTGCCATCCGGGTCCTCGACGACTCCATCGAGCGACATATTGGTCGTGATAACAAGCTTTCCCACGTTGTTCTCCGTTCGTACGGCCTGACACTGTCACCGGTGCAGACACCGCGGTACGAGGAAACTGGGCCCATCTCTCGAATGCATCCGGATGGAGATCGTCCGGAATCGGCTCTACAGTGCCGGGCATGACAGAGATCCGAACGGATTGGCGTGCGGTCGATGGCGCTGCGACGGCGTGGTTCGACGCACCTTCGTTGGTTGAGGGAGCCGCGCTGGCCGCGCGCATCGTGCAGCTGTCGGCCGATATCGTGGTCGACCTGCGCGCGACAGGCGTGCGGGTGCGCCTCGACTCAGACAAGCACGCCGAGGCGGTGTCGGCGGCCGCACTGGATCTCGGGCTAGCCGCGAACCCTGCCGTGCTGCAGCACCTGAGTGTCGTGTTCGAGTCCGCGAACCCACCTGCGGTGAGGCACTTCTGGCAGCGCGTGCTGGACTACGCGCCTGGGGAGGCCGGCGGCTTGGCAGATCCGTTGCGGCGCGACCCTGCCATACGGATCCGGCAGTCGGCCGAGCCACGGCCGTTGCGCAACCGTATCCACCTCGACGTTGTGCGGCCGGCCGCGGCGGTAGCGCAGGTGAGTCCTGGTGAGGCATCGGGCCCGTACGGGGTCTGTCACACCGACCCCGACGGCAATGAGGTCGACCTGGTGCCGGGCGCGGCGCTCGGCGAGAGGATCGGAGCAGGCGATTGGGAGGCGGTGTTCAGTGCGATGGCGTGCTACTGCATCACCTCGCCGACACAGCAGCGTGACCTGGCCGCCGCGGCAGCGGCACTGGCCGACGACGCGGGCTTTCCGGTGCTGATCGACCTGCGCCCTGGGCTCGTGATCATCGACAGCGGTAAGGACCAGTGGGACGACGAAGCCCACGGCCTCGAACTCGACTTCGCCGACCTCGCCGAACACCTCCAGACCGCGGCGCGTGAACTCGGGGCGACCGCGGATCCTGAGCTGCCGCGCTTCGTCCAGCTCTTCCTCGACGCCGCCGACGTCGCCGCCGTCCGCGCCTTCTGGGTCGCCGCACTCGGATACACCCACGACCGGCGAGCCGGGGTCAACGACATCTACGATCCGCGGCGAATGAACCCGGTTCTGGTGTTCCAAGAGCTCGACGCTTCGGAGACGGGGCGGCGCCGGCAGCGCAACCGGATCCACTTCGAGCTAGCTGTGCCGTCGGACCTCGCGCAGTCGCGCCTCGCCACGACCGTCGCAGCCGGTGGCCGGCTCCTCGACGAGTCGAAGGATCGCTGGCGGGTTGCCGACCCGGAAGGCAACGAACTGGTGATCGTCGGTGGGCATGAGCTCGCGTACGGCTGAGCTCCACGCTTCGTGTTTCCCGCCAGCGAGCGCTGGATCCCCACGCAATCAGGGCGATGGGCGGCTTCCCTCAACTTTCCGGTCGAGGGAAGCCGCCGCTGGCGCACGCGTCAGCCTGCGACGCGATAGGCGTTCATGATGGTTTGATCGATCTCGCTGCCACCCGAGCCGACCGCATCCACCCGCAGCGACACGCTCTGGCCGGCCGTTGCCGCGGGCAGCCGTACGGTGAACCGGCCGCCACCGATCGGTCCACCGGCCGCACGCGTCCACGTCCGGCCGTTGTTCTCGGACGTCCAGACGGTCAGTTGCGTGATCTGTTGCGTCGGGACACCGTGCGATTGGAGTACGGCGAATGTCGCGGTGTCGCCGGTCAATCGGTTGGCCGAGTTCAACGGCAGCGAATAGTTGACCGACAGGAGCGCCAGCGGCGCGCTGGTCGTCCCGGGCGGACCACTGGATCGGAACGTCCACGCCGTCGTGCTCTGCGTCGATATCGGGAAGGCATCGGACGGTCCGGCCGCGTCCTCGTCATAGACCAGCCGGTAGGTGCTCGCCGCGGACGGGATCGTGAAGTCGGCCGCCGCATCGTCGAAGGTGCCCAGGCTCTTCGAAGCGATCTGACGGCCGTTTCGAAACAACGTGAGAGTTCGGTCGCCGCCGAACCACGGCGCGAAGGACAGACAGTTCGAGCGGTTGTGCGCATCCACCATGCTCGCCAATGCGACATGGAGATTGCCGCTCGTTCGTGACATCGGCAGAGGCTGGCAGCCCGGACCCTGCGGCGCGTCGTTCCAGTCCGGGTGCAACGGCTGGTTCAGCCAGACCTTGCTCGTCCGGCTCCTCGGTGCATAGCTTGCGGCCGGCTCGAAGTTCAGCGTCTCGCCTTGGGTTAGCGGCTCGTCCGGTGGACCGTTCACGAACGCCTCGTCGATCCACATCAGGCCTGGCGTGACGTAATCGGTCTGTTGCGTTGGAACCTCCGCCTCGAAGTTCTCACCGACCAGGAACCCGTCCGGCGACACGAGGTAGCGCTGGAATCCGGCGGTGGTATCCGGGATGTCGAGCCGATTCACTGTCTCGTCGATGCGGGCCATCGCCGCCAGACCAACCTTGTCGAGCCGGTACGCGGGATCGGCTGGTAAACCGTGCGGAAGGAACCGGCCGATCGAATACTCGACGGGGCTCGGTGCGGTTCCGGGTGCCCGCAACCCGAAGGCCTCGGACGGGTGCAGGAACCCGACGTCCACATCAGGCATCGGCGTCGCGAACACCTGCGGGCCATCGGTTTCCGGACCGGTCGCTGCGGCCGCGGTCCACCAGGGGATGCCGTCCTGGCCGGCCTGCACAAGGTTCACCGCGGCGTTGTCGACTTCGGTGTCGACGCCGGCGATCGCGGCGGTGACCGGCTTGGCACGGGCCGCGTCGAACGTCACCGTGGTCGGTTCGTCGATGCGTACCTCTGGCGTACCAACCAATGCATCGCGGTCCAGGCCATCCACCGTGGTGTCAAGCACAACACCGGTCACGCTGTAGCGGCCCTCGGGCACGCGCATCGTTAATGGCGTCGACAGGTCTCCGCCGACCGACTCGTTGAACAGATCCGGGTCGTCGAGGTTAACGATCGTGTCGAAGTTGAACGCCGAGCCGGGCGCGGAACCCGGCAGCAGCGTCTGCCGTAGCGTGAGGTCAAAGCTGTGCGGTTCAATGAAGAATGCGATCGGTGTGCGTACCGTCTGTTCGTCGACGGTGGCCGTGATCATGCCGTCGTAGTAACCGGGTTTGTCTGCGAGTGCTCCGTCGTTGACCGTCACTCGTACCCCTGCTGTCGCGCCGGCCGCGACGGTGACCGACGAGGCGGACAGCCGTACGGTGCCGGTGGGTACCGCGACGTCGGCGTGCGTGGCCGCGGTGAGGGCGAGGTGCAACGTCTCCGGTGCGGCAACCGAATCGGTCCAACTGAGGGTCGACGAAACAGTTCCGCGCTGCGGATAGTGCAACGTGCCCAGGTCGACTACGGACGTGTCGGGCAACACCGGGTCGGCCAGCGCGTGCGGGATGTCGACACGGCCGGCTCCCTGGGCGTACGCGTCACCGTGAGCCGGATCGGCGCCGGCGGTCAGGGCGTCCTTGAGTTGCGTGGCGTTCCACTGTGGATGGACCTCTGCGAGGATCGCGGCCGCGCCGGCCACGTGTGGAGTCGCCATCGACGTGCCGGACAGCTCCGTGTAGAAGCTGTCGATCGGCGTACCCAGATCCGTCCCGGCGGCCCGCGCCGACACGATGTCCACGCCTGGTGCGACGATCTCGGGCTTCATGAGCGCCACGCCGTTTTGCGGACCGCGGCTGGAAAAGTCGGCAACCGTGTCAGTTGCATCCACCGCTCCGACCGTCAGAGCCGCGGCGGCCGATCCAGGCGACTCAACGCTGACGCCGAACGGTCCATCGTTGCCCGCCGCAACCACGAAGAGCGTGCCGTATTGGGCGCTCAGCGAATCGAGTGCCAGAGACTCCGGATCGGTTCCGTCGGTAAAGTCACCGCCGAGGCTCATGTTGACCACCTTGGCCATCGGCGCCGCCCACTGCATGCCCGCGATGACCTGCGACTCAGTGCCGAAGCCGTCATCACCTAGGACCTTGCCGATCAGCAGTTCGGCATCCGGTGCGACGCCGCGATAGCGCCCACCCGACGCCGCACCGCTGCCGGCAATGGTGGCCGCGACGTGGGTTCCGTGACCGAACCGGTCGGTTGTGTCGTTGGTGTCGTCGGTGAAGTTCTTGCTCGCCACGATCTTGCTGGCGAGGTCCGGGTGACTGGCATCCACGCCGGTGTCCAGCACAGCCACGCGTGCGCCTTTGCCGGTGTCACCCGCCTGCCACGCGGTCGGCGCGCCGATCTGCGTCAGGTCCGGTGCCAGGCCGTCCGCCGCGGCCGGCGTCTCACGAACAACGGTGGGCGGGCCGGTCACGGTGGTGGGTGCGTCCGCGCCGGTCACGGTAGCCAGGGCGCTCGCCTCGACTCGTCGGTCGAGCCAGATGTGGTCAATGTCCCGCGACGTCGTGGTCGCCAACAGCGGTCGGACCAGCGTCGCCGCGCTGTGCTTCGGTTCCTTCACCGCTATTCCGCGCATGCTGGGAAGGTTTCGCTGGCCTGGCATCTGCGCGCTGAACGTGCTTCGACCATGGCCGGCGGCATATCGCACGATCAGCGGTAGGTCGGCGGTGTGCGCGTCGTCGTATCCCTCCTGGATGAGGGTCGTGACGTCGAAGAGGGCCGGATCGATGCGCTTGGACAGCGCTCCCAGGCTCGCCGGCACCACATGCACGTGTCCGTCCGGACCGCACGACCTGGCCAACACGTCGCCAGCGTGCGCCGGTCGAACGCTGATGTTCGGACATCTTTGCTGCGTCGTACGCACGGTGACAACATCACCGGTCAGCAGCGTCACGGTATAGACATGTCCGGCCGGCAGGATTGCGGGTTCCGCGGCCGGCGCAGCGGCGGCATTGGCCTTGCTAGCGGCAGTGGTCTTAGCGGTGCCGATCGGATCGGCGTGAGCGACTTCCACACCAACTGGCACCGCCAGCAGCGCGGCGGCCGCGACAGAAATCCATCGACGCACGTGTGCTCCCCTTTGCACTCGTCGGTCAGCACGCGTCCCCGCACGAGGGGAGACGCACTCACCCACATTGATGTGCCAGGAGGGCCGTTTGGGTGCGCCACGATCGGGTGGATCTGAGTGCCCTTTGACGATGGGTAGGACGTCGTCGCAGGTGGCGGTTGGGTTAGGTCAGGTTCGTCGCGACCACTTACGACGCGATATCGAAGAGCGTGAGCCTCAGCAACCCGCCGGAGACCAGGTCGAGCAGCGACAGCACGGCACGGTCACGCAACGACATGTTCGCGCGCACCGCGGCTGGTGGGCGTCGGCAGCTGGCGGTGTCCCGGACACGCAAACCAACCGACTCCAGCTCGCGCGGATCCTCGCACGACCACTGCCATTCAGCGATGTGCTTCTTGGCCGCCATCCGGTGTTGTTGTCGCATCATGGCCGCTGGGTAC
>DASTMZ010000088.1:0-89034 GCA_035713725.1 Micromonosporaceae bacterium | reverse complement strand
ACGTCGGCGTCCTCGCGGGTGAACAGCCGAACGAGGTCCCGGCGCGAAACCACGCCAACGAGCCGGCCGTCGGTGTCGACGACGGGCAGTCGCTTGACGCGCGCCGCGTCCATCAGGCGAGCGGCGCCGGACACACTCGCCTCGGCGCAGATCGTGATCGCGGGCGCGGTCATCAACGCCGCCGCCGTGTCGCCGAGCACCCGCCGACTGCCGCTGCGTACCCGTCGCGCGGCCAGCGCGTGGTGCGGCGCCCGATCGGCGTACTCCAGCTTGCCGAGCAGGTCCGCTTCGGAGACGACGCCGAGCACGCGCCCCACCGTGTCGACCACCGGTACGGCCGAGATGGCGTGCGTGACGAGCATGTCGGCGACGCGCCGCAGGCTGGTGTCCGGCGCGACCGCGATCACCTCGCGGCGCATCACGTCGGCGACCGTCCAGCGCGTCATCGCATGCTCCTTGTCCGGCCTCAGCGCTGGTGCTCGCCGAGAAGCTTGGTGGCCAACACGGCGGCTTGGGTGCGCCGTTCCAGCCCGAGCTTGGCGAGCACGCTCGACACGTAGTTCTTCACGGTCTTGTCCGCGAGGAACATCTTCTGCGCGATCTCGTGGTTTGTGAGGCCCTGTGCGACGTATTCCAGGATTCTCCGTTCCTGATCGGTGAGCGCGTTGAGTTCGGGCGGCTGCTGCACGCCGGATCGGATGCGTTCGAGCACGCGCGCGGTGACCGCCGGGTCCAGCAGCGACTGACCGGCCGCCACTCGCGTGACCGCGTCCACGAGGTCGTTGCCGCGGATCTGCTTGAGCACGTAGCCGGCGGCGCCCGCCATGATGGCGGCGAACAGCGCCTCGTCGTCCTCGTACGAGGTTAGGATCAGCCCCTGGATCGTCGGGTCGATTGCGCGGACATCGCGACACACGTCGATGCCGTTCCCGTCCGGCAGCCGCGCGTCGAGCACCATCACATCCGGCCGCAGCGCGGGAATGCGGCGCGCGGCCTCCGCGGCCGACCCCGACTCGCCGACGATCTCGACGTCGCCGGCGGCCGTCAACAGGTCGGCGATGCCACGGCGGACGACCTCGTGGTCGTCCAGCAAAAAGACTCGGATCACACCTGCGTTTCTACTCCGCGCCGGCCCAGTGTCGCAGGGTCTAACGGCCCTGGATTCGACCGGCAGGTGGCCCGGTCGGCCGCGCCGGCCAGGACCTTTGGCCCTGACGATGCCGCCTCGATCGACCGACGGTGGGTTTTGGACCCCATGGAGGCAGCCATGCACACCGACACCGCACTCGATCGTGACCACGTGACGCGCGCGCTGGTAACGGCGACCGAGATCGCTGGCCGCGCACCGTCGATCCACAACACGCAGCCGTGGCGGTGGCGCATCCACGACGGCGTGGCCGACCTGTATGCCGACGAACGCCGGCACCTCGCCGTCGCCGACCCGCAGCGCCGTTTGCTGGTGCTGAGCTGCGGCGTGGCACTGCACCATGCATGCGTGGCGCTGGCCGCGTCCGGTTGTGCCGCCCGCGTCGATCGGATGGCTTACGGCGCCGACCCGGAACACCTCGGGACGCTGGCCAGCGTCACGGTCGGCGGCCGCGTGCCCGTCACCGCCGCGGTCATGCGGCACATGCAGACCATCCGGGTACGGCACACCGACCGCCGGCCGCTCACCGTGGCGCCGGTGCCGGCCGAGGCAATCGCGGCGGTACGTGCTGCCGTGACGTCCAACCACGTCGGGTTCCACGTGCTCGATCGCGACGCGGTGCTGGACCTCGCTGCCGCGACGGATAACGCGCAGCGCGACGAGGTCGACGACGCGGCCGCCCGCGCCGAGTTGGACGCATGGTCGGGCAGCGGCCGGGCACCCGGCGTCGGCGTACCGGACAGCGTGATTCCGGTGCGGCCGACCCTCACCACGGTGCCATCGCGCGACTTCGGTCATGCCGGCACGCTGGACGTGACGGATGAGCACGATCAGGCGGCGGTCTACGCGGTCCTCTATGCGCTCGGCGACGAGCCGCTCGACTGGCTGTGCGGTGGTGAAGCGCTGTCTGCGGCCTGGCTCGCGGCGACCGAGCACAACATCGCATTGCTACCGATGTCGGCCGCGGTTGAGGAGGTCGCCGCGCGCCGCACGCTTCGCCTGATCCTCCGCGGGGTCGGCTATCCGCTCATCGCACTGCGGCTGGGCATCGCCGACCAGCATGCACCGGCACCGCCGGCCACGCCTCGGTTGGCATACCGCGAGATCGTCGAGGTCACCGAGGGCGTGCCGGCCGCGTCGGCGAACCGGCCGTCGCTGACGCCGAGCCGCAACAGCGGACCTTCGTCCCGGACCACTCGGGACCTTGGGCCCTGACCACTGACGGCGCGGGCGCCGAGCATGGTGTCGAGGGCAGCACTGGCCCAGCCACCGCGGCGAAACAGTGCCGATTAGGGAGGCGTTTCGCCATGCGTCGCAAGGCATTCGACATGCTCGTCTCGTCCGTCGGCGTGATGCTGACGCTGGTGCTGCTGGTCGCTGGCGGGCTGCTGATGTGGGGCTACAGCTTCGCGAACACCAACGTCCACAACCAATTGGCCGCTCAGCAGATCTACTTCCCGGCCAAGGGCAGCGACGCGCTCAAGCCGGCCGCGATCGGGCCTTACCTCAACCAGTACGCCGGTCAGCAGCTCGTCACCGGCGCGCAGGCGAAGGCGTACGCGGACCACTTCATCGCGGTGCACTTGTCCGAGGTGGCCGGTGGCAAGACGTACGCGCAAGTGAGCACGGCGGCGCAAGCAGATCCCAACAACACCGCTTTGCAGGCACAGGTCAACACGCTGTTCAAGGGTGAGACGCTGCGCGGCATGCTGCTCAACGCGTACGCGTTCTGGCAGATCGGGCAGATCGCGCTCTACGCCGCCATCGCGAGCTTCGCACTCGCCGCGGTGATGCTGGTGCTGTCCGTGCTCGGCATCGCACACGTGCGCCGGGTACCCACCGACGCGGAACTGTTGACCCGCCGCGCACGCGAGCCACAGGCGGCGACGCACTGACCGAGCCTCGGCGCGATCGCTCGTCGCCAACGGCGGACACAACTAAACACCGAACGGGCCGGCGGGCGACCGCCGGTCCTTTCGTGTTGTCGTCCAGAACCGCAGCGCGACGGAGGCCTCGCCCTACCCGACGCTGCTCCCGTTGCGGCCTAGAACCTGTTCGATATACCGGCGCAGACTGCCGTCGACGAGATGTGCCGCCGCGTCGGCCGGAACCAATGGCGCCAAGACGTGCGGGTGCGCCGCCATGATGTCGAGCACTCCGAGTGTCAGTCGGGTCGCGGCGGCGTAGAGCTCCGACGATGTGCTTGCCCGTCCGTCCAGCGCGAGACAGGCGAGGATGTCGCCGCGGTACCCGGCCGGTACGACATCGAAGTCGAGCACCGTCCGCAGCGCGGCGATCCGGCTCTGCACGGGTGGCCGCAGATTGAACGGCTGCAGCAACGAGATGATCGACCGGGCGAGGTCCTGCGCGGCCAAGCGCAGCGCGAGGTCATCGGACCGGCGAAACGCGTTGACCACCTTGCCGACCTCGCCTTCGAAATGGTCGATCTCGGGCGGCCCGGCCGGATGCTCGATGCTTGCGCGATCCACTCCTTGCCGCCACGTGTCGTCGGCGGCCCAGCACAGTCGCATGCGGTCGGTACTCGGTAGGAAGAACGCCCAGTCCTGTGGTTCATCCGCGCTGGCCAGCCACCCGTCGACGGAGCGGATCCACACCGAGATGCGCACCAGCCGGCCGTCCACCACGTCGAAGATCGACGGCCACTCGTCGCGTGGTTCGACCACCAGTACGTCGAAATCGACGTCGCTGTCCGGTCCCGCGTCGCCGCGCAGGTAGCTGCCGCCCAGCAGGATGGCGACCGCGTCGGGCACCTCGTCGCGGATCCGTGCCACGCAGCGGTCGATGAAGTCGTCGTCCGGCACCCGCTCACCCTGACACATCGCGCTCGGCCCGGCACCGGCTCAACGGGTCGCATGGCCGGCCAGCAGAGCGCATGCTTGCGGTATGTCGCGACCGTTCGCTTCCTCCGCCGACCTTGCCGAGAAGACCGAGACGTTCGAGGTGTTGGGCGACGGCATTTACGCGTTGACCGCGCAGGGCGATCCGAACGTCGGTGCGGTCGAGGGCGAGGACTTCGTTGTGTGCTTCGAGGCGCGGGCCACGCCACACATGGCGGGTCGCTGGCTCGCACATCTGCGTCAGCACGTGGACAAGCCGGTGCGTTATCTGGTGCTGTCGCACTACCACGCGGTCCGTACGCTCGGCGCGGCCGCGTTCGACGCGGACATCATCGTCGCGCACGACGAGACGCGGCACCTGATCGCCGAACGCGGTCGCGAGGATTGGGCGTCGGAGGCGGGTCGGATGCCACGGTTGTTCACCGGCGCCGACACCATTCCGGGCCTCACGTGGCCAACCGTGACGTTCTCCGATCGTCTGACCATCGACCTCGGCGGCGACCGCGGTGATTTGGTGCTGGCGCATTGCGGTCGTGGACATACCGCCGGCGACATCGTCGGTTGGGTGGCCAAGCAACGCGTGTTGTTCGCCGGCGATCTGGTCGAGGCGCAGGCGGCGCTCTACACCGGCGACGCGTTCCACGCCGACTGGTCGGCCGGCACGCTGGACAAGGTTGCCGCGTTCAGTGCGGAGGCACTTGTCGGCGGTCGCGGCGCCGTTGCGAGCGGCCGGGAGGCGGTGGACGCGGCGATCGCGCAGACGCGCGAGTTTCTGCTGACCATGCGGCGCGAGGTGGGCGCCGTACACCGGCGCGGCGGTACCGTCCGCGAGGCCTTCGCCGCCGCGCACGGCGCGCTCGAGCCCCGGTACGGGCGCTGGCCGATCTTCGAGCACTGCATGCCGTTCAATGTGGCGCGCCTATGGGACGAGTTGGACGGCATCGACTGGCCGCGGATCTGGACGGCGGAGCGGGACCGTGAGGTGTGGGAGGCCCTGCAACCGTGACCGACCGCCCGGTGCTCATCGCCGGCGGCGGCCCGGTTGGCCTGACGGCCGCGTTGTTGTTGGCCCGGCACGGCGTGCCGACCGTGGTGCTGGAGGCGGCACCGGAGCGCGACATCGTCGGCTCGAAGTCGATCTGCGTCCAGCGTGACGTGCTCGACATCTATCACCGCGTGGGTGTCGCGGACGCGCTGACGGCCGAGGGCGTACGGTGGCAGACCGCGCGGACGTTCTACCGCAACCGCGAGCTGTTCACCGTACGGCTGCCGGATCACGGCGGCAGCGCCTATCCGGCGTTCATCAACGTTCCGCAGTCGAGTGTCGAACGGGAACTGGAGCGAGTCGTACGAGCGACGCCACTCGTCGACCTCCGCTACGGCCACCGAGTGCACGCGCTGTCGCAGGACGACGAGTCGGTCACCGTACGAGCGAGCACCGCCGACGGCGACGTCGAGCTGAACGGCAGCCATCTCATCGCCGCCGACGGCCCTCGCAGCGCGGTCCGGGGCGTGCTGAGTCTCGATTTCGACGGCCACACGTACGACGACCTGTTCCTGATCGCCGACATCCGAGCCGATCTGCCGTTCCCGGCCGAGCGCCACTTTCACTTCGATCCGGAGTGGAACCCGGGACGGCAGGTGCTGGTGCATCCGCAGCCCAGCCGGACGTGGCGCATCGACTGGCAGGTGCCGGGCGGCTTCGACCTCGCCGAACAGCAGGCCCGTGGCGCGCTCGACGAGCGGATCCGTCGCATCACCGTCGACGTGCCGTACGAAGTCGCGTGGGTCACGCTTTACCGGTTCCATCAGCGCATGGCGTCTCGGTTGCTGGTCGGGCGGGTACTGCTGGCCGGCGACGCGGCACACCTCATGGCGCCGTTCGGTGCGCGTGGCCTCAACTCCGGCATCGCGGACGCCGAGAACGCGGCGTGGAAGATCGCGTTCCACCGTCGCGGTTGGGCCGGCCCGGATCTGTTGGCGAGCTACGAGCACGAACGCATGGCGGCGGCCGCGGAGAACCTGCGGGTCACCGGCGACACGATGCGCTTCCTGGTGCCTCACACCGACGCGGAGCGGGCGTACCGTCGCGAGGTGCTCGACCGTGCTATCACCGATGTCGACGCGCGGGCGCTGGTGAACTCCGGCAAGCTCGCCGAACCGTACTGGTACGTGGACTCACCACTGACCACCGGCAGACCACCGGCCGAGTTCCCGACATCACCCGGCGCGAATCGGCCGCCGGTGGCCGGTGTGCTGTGCCCCGACGTACGCCTGCACAGCGGACGGCTGCGTGAATTGTTCGGCCCGAATTTCGCCGTCCTCTCGTACGGTGTGGACGTGGCGGTCCCGCCGGACGTACCCGTGGACGTCTACGCGATCGAGCGGTTGGCCGACGACCCGACGATCGCCACCGAGCTCCACGCGACGCCGGGCTGGTGCGCGGTGGTACGCCCGGACGGCCACTTCGCCGCCGTATTGCGGTCGCCGACGCCGACCGACGTGTTATGCGCCATCCGACGCGCATGCGGTCACGGACCACGATGAGCGCATGGCAGCACTACCGCGCGGTGCTTGCGTCGGTCTCCGACGACTACCTTTCCGCGGCGGTGGCCGAACTTCGCGACGCGCTCGGCCGCGGCGTATCCGTCGAGCGCCTCGCGGCCGACCTCGTGTCCGTCATCGGGCCGCACGTGACGGCCGCGGACGTGGCCCGTACGGTGACCGAGCGACCGCTGATCTTCACTCGCCACGTCACGAACTGCGTCGTGCGGTGCGAGCCGACCGATCTCGCCGACATCGCGGCCGCCGCGGTCGCCGTGGTGCAGCCCGGCCCGGGCAACGATGCCGACGCGATCGCCGTGCCGGGTTCCGTCGACACGCTCGCTGTCCAGGCCTGGGCGTGCGGTGACCCGCCCGCCGGCAGCGGCCCCGCCGACGCGGCCGCGGCGATCGCCCGCGCGCTGCGTGAACGCGGCATGTCCGTGGTGCGCGCCGGTACGGAACACGTGCTGTCCTGCTGCATCACGCCGGACGCGACGTTCCTCGCGCTCAACCGGTCGGCGGATAGCCTCGTCGACTGGCCGGGCGGACGCGTTCGGCTCGCCCGCGGACCGACGCAGATTTCGCGCGCCGAGTTCAAGCTCGAAGAGCTGATCATGGTGCAGCCGCACACGTTGCCCACGCACGGCCGCGCGCTGGATCTCGGCGCCGCGCCCGGCGGCTGGACCCGGCTCATCCGTGAGCGCGGCCTCGAAGTGTGGGCGGTCGACCCCGGTGCGCTCGACCCGCGGCTCGGCGGCGACCGGCACGTGCACCACGTCGTGACCACGGCCGGCGAGTTCCTTCGTGGCACGCACATGACGTTCGACCTGGTCGTCAACGACATGCGGATGGAGCCGGCGATGAGCGCGCAGGTGATGGTCGACGCCGCCGATCGGCTGCGCCGCGGGGCGACCGCGGTGATAACCCTCAAGCTCGGCACGACCCGGGCGCTCGACACCGTCTCGGCATGCCTGCGCCTGTTGCGCCGGCGGTACGACGTCGTGTTCGGCCGACAGCTGCACCACAACCGCCACGAGGCGACGATCGTGCTGACGCGGCGCTGATCGCCGTGCAGGTGCCGGACGCGGCCGCTGTCCGAACCGACTAGGGTTGCCGGGTGACTACCCCCATCTTCGATCTGTGCGACGAATTCGTCACCCGCTCCGCGGAGCTTGACCCGATCTTCGCCACCATGCGTGGCATCGCCGGCCCGGTCACGCGCGTGGCCACCGACTTCGGCCCCGACGGTGTGGCGGCTCGCGCCGATCTCGTGGACACCACGCTGCGCCGCCTCGACGCACTCACGCCGACCAGCGACGACGACCGCCTTGCCGCGGTCCACCTGCGCGAACGTCTTTCGGTCGAGCGCGACTCGCACGAGATCGGCGAGCCGCTGCGAAGCCTGCGCGCGCCGTTCGGCCTGCTGAGCACGCTGCGCGACAGCGTCGACCTGATGCCGCGCGCCGACGCCGAGCAGTGGGCCGCGGTCGCTGCCCGGCTCGCCGCGATGCCCGAGATGCTCGGTGGGTGGCGGGCCACGCTCGATCTGGGCCGATCGCGCGGCCTCTACGCGGCGCGCCGGCAGGCGGTGGAAGCAGCCGCGCAGGCCCGCCGATATGCCGGTGCCGACGGCGCCAGCCCGACCTTCGACGCGATCATTGCCGGGTACGGCGACGGTCCGCTGGCTGCTGCGCTCGGCGCCGGCGCCGAGGCGGCGCACCGGGCGTACCTCGAGTTTGCCGGGTACCTGACCGATGAGTACGCACCGAGCGCGCCGGAGCGGGACGGAGTGGGTCCGGAGCGATATGTCGTGGCGAGCCGTTCGGCGCTCGGTGACACCGTCGACCCGGTCGACGCGTACGAGTGGGGCTGGGACGAGCTGTACCGTCTCGAGGCGGAGATCGCCGCGGAGCAGGACGCCATCAAGCCGGGCGCCGGGCACGCCGAGATCGTCGCGTTGCTCGACGAGACGTCCAGCGTGCCGACGCCGGAGGCATACCAGCAGTGGCTGCAGGAACAGCACGACGCGGCGATTTCCCGGCTCGACGGCGTGCATTTCGACCTGCACCCGGCACTGCGTACGGTCAACGCGGTGCTCGCCACCGGTTCGAGTTCCGGCGCGGCCTACTACACGCCACCGAGCGAAGACCTATCGCGACCCGGTCGCACCTGGTGGCCGGTGGCGGGCCGGCAGCACTTCGGCGTGTGGAAGGAGCTCACCACCGTCTTCCACGAGGGCGTACCAGGTCATCACCTGCAGCTTGGCGCGGCGCGCGTGGCCGGCGACCGGCTGTCGCGCTACAGCCGCATCTCCGGCGTGAGCGGACATGGCGAAGGGTGGGCGCTGTATGCGGAGCGGCTCGCCGACGAACTCGGCTGGTTCGCCGAACCCGGCACGCGCCTCGGCATGCTGCACGGCTCCGCGCTGCGGGCCACCCGCGTGATCGTCGACATCGGCTTGCATCTCGACCTGCCGATGCCCGCTCGGGAGGCGGACACGTACGGGCCACGGTGGACGTTCGAGGTCGGTGAGCGTGTGCTCGCCGAACGCGGCCGACTGGCACCGCATCGCGTGCACCCGGAGATGGTCCGGTACGCCGGATGGCCTGCCCAGGCCACCGCGTACAAGTTGGGGGAGCGGGCGTGGCTCGCGGCGCGCGACGAGGCGAAGGCGCGGCAGGGCGCGGCGTTCGACATTAAGGCCTGGCACACCGCGGCGCTCGCGCTCGGCCCGATCGGTCTCGGCGGACTCGCGGAGACGCTCCGGCGCGCGGGCTGACGGGCGAACTCGCCGGGTACCGCGTCGGCCAGGGCGGCGAAACCGCCGTAGACCGAGCAGGATTCGAGAAGCGCGCTTCCGGAAGCCGCGGATAGCGTGACGGTCGGTGGCACGGTGAAGGATTGCCCCAACGACGTCGGTGGTGGCCGCCGCAGCCACACGAGCGGCGGTGCCACGGGGACGGAGACACGATGAGCATGGCCACGAGAACGGATTCCCCGTCGTCCGGACGGCACGCCGCGGACAGCCACGACTTGATCCGCGTGCATGGCGCGCGCGTCAACAATCTCAAGGACGTCAGCATCGAGTTGCCGAAACGCCGGCTGACCGCGTTCACCGGCGTCTCTGGTTCGGGCAAGAGCTCGCTCGTGTTCGCCACGATCGCCGCGGAATCCCAACGGCTCATCAACGAGACGTACAGCGCCTTCGTCCAAGGCTTCATGCCAAACCTGTCGCGGCCCGAGGTTGACCGCCTCGAGGGTCTGACCACGGCCATCATCGTCGACCAGGAGCGGATGGGCTCGAACCCGCGCTCCACCGTCGGCACCGCGACCGACGCCAACGCGATGCTTCGCATCCTGTTCAGCCGGCTCGGGCGGCCGCACATCGGGCCGCCCACCGCGTTCTCGTTCAACGTCCCGACGCGCATCGCAAGCGGCGTGATGCGGACCGAGAAGGGCGGGGCAGAGAAGAAGACCGTGGTTCGCAACGCGGTCTACCAAGGCGGCATGTGCCCGCGGTGCGAGGGGATGGGCGCGGTCACCGACTTCGACCTGACCGCGCTGTATGACGAGGACAAGTCGCTCGCCGAGGGCGCGCTGAAGATCCCGGGCTACAGCATGGACGGCTGGTACGGCCGGATCTTCAGCGGCTCCGGGTATTTCGACATGGACAAGCCGATCCAGAAGTTCACCAAGAAGGAATTGCACGACCTGCTCTACCGGGAGCCGACCAAGATCAAGGTCGAGGGCATCAACCTCACCTATGAGGGTCTGATCCCGAAGATTCAGAAGACGATGCTGTCCAAGGACGTCGAGGCGATGCAGCCGCACGTCCGCGCGTTCGTGGAACGCACGATCACGTTCACCACGTGCCCGGAGTGCGACGGCACTCGATTGTCTAGCCAGGCGCGGTCGTCGAAGATCGGTGGCAAGAATATCGCCGACATCTGCGCCATGCAGATCAGTGACCTGGCGGGCTGGGTACGCGAACTGCAGGAACCGTCCGTCGCGCCGCTGGTCGCCGGCCTGCAACACCTGCTCGACTCGTTCGACGAGATCGGGCTCGGATACCTGTCGCTCGACCGGCCGTCCGGGACGCTCTCCGGTGGTGAGGCGCAGCGGACCAAGATGATCCGGCACCTTGGATCGTCGCTGACCGACGTGACGTACGTCTTCGACGAACCGTCTATCGGCCTGCACCCGCACGACATCGAGCGGATGAACGTGCTGCTGCGGCAGCTTCGCGACAAGGGCAACACGGTGCTCGTCGTGGAGCACAAGCCGGAAATCATCACGATCGCCGACCATGTGGTCGACCTTGGCCCGGGTGCCGGTACGGCGGGCGGCGCGGTGTGCTTCGAGGGCACCGTCGAGGAGCTGCGGAAAAGCGACACCACGACCGGACACCACCTCGACGACCGTGCGAAGCTCAAGAACTCGGTCCGTTCGTCGACCGGCGCACTCGAGGTGCGCGGCGCGTCGACGCACAACCTCCGCAACGTCAACGTGGACATCCCGCTCGGCGTGCTGTGTGTGGTCACCGGAGTGGCGGGTTCGGGAAAGAGCTCGCTGATCCAGGGTTCGGTCGCCGGACGTGACGGCGTCGTGGTGATCGACCAGGGCGCGATCCGCGGTTCGCGACGTAGCAATCCGGCGACGTATACCGGTCTGCTCGACCCGATCCGCAAGGCGTTCGCCACTGCCAACGGCGTGAAGCCGGCGCTGTTCAGTTCGAACTCCGAGGGCGCGTGCCCGACGTGCAACGGCGCCGGCGTCATCTACACCGAGCTGGGTGTGATGGCGACGGTGGAGTCGACGTGCGAGGACTGCGAGGGCAAGCGGTTCCAGGCCGCCGTGCTGGAATACCACCTCGGCGGACGCAACATCGCCGAGGTGCTTGCGATGTCAGTGACCGAGGCGACGGAGTTCTTCGGCGACGGGGACGCGCGTACCCCGGCGGCTCACAAGGTTCTCGACCGGCTCTCCGACGTCGGGCTCGGGTACCTCAGCCTTGGCCAGCCGCTGACCACGCTGTCCGGCGGCGAGCGACAACGGCTCAAGTTGGCCGCCACGATGGCCGACAAGGGCGACGTCTACGTTCTCGACGAGCCGACCACCGGTCTGCACCTCGCCGATGTCGAGCAGCTGCTTGGCCTGCTCGACCGGCTCGTCGACGCCGGCAAGTCGGTCATCGTCATCGAGCACCACCAGGCCGTGATGGCGCACGCCGACTGGATCATCGACGTCGGGCCGGGCGCCGGCCACGACGGCGGCCGGATCGTCTTCGAAGGCACGCCCGCCGACCTCGTCGCGGCTCGCGCCACGCTCACCGGCCAGCACCTCGCGGCGTACGTCCGCACGTGAACGGCTCACGGTTCGGCAACATGGACGACGCCGTTCGTGCGTACATCGACGCGATCGATCCGCTTCACCGGCCACTCTTCGACCGGCTGCAGGGTCTCATCCTGGACGCGTACCCGGGCGCGAGCGTCACGTTGTCGTATCAGATCCCGACCTACCGTGTCGGCAGCCGTCGCGTGTACCTAGCCGCGTGGCGACACGGCGTGTCCATCTACGGCTGGGATCGCGACCGCGACGGCGGGTTTCTCGCCCGCCACCCGGAGCTCACATCGGGCAAGGGCACCATCCGGCTGCGTGTCGAGGACGCCGCACGCATCGACGACGACGAGTTCCGCCACCTACTGCACGCCGCGCTCGACGAGACGGCGTGACCATCGGGCAAGTTCCGGGGCGGGTGGCGCGGCCTGTGTAACGGAAGATGGCACGAGCGGAACCGACGCACGCGATGTCGCGTCTCAGGAACATGACTAAGCCGTCCCGCTGGCCGTTGGTGGCGAGCATGCTCGTGGTGTTCGGTCTCGGCGCCTCTGGGTGCACCGGTGGACTGACTTCGTTCCGGACGCCGACCTCGCTCGGTGCGCTGTCGCTCGTCGCGTTCACCAGTTGCGACGATGCGCTTCAAGGACTGCGACAGGCGGCGGAGGCGAGCGTCGGACCGTACGGCCTGCCGGGCAACGCTCCGACGGCCGTTGCGCTCGCTAAATCTGGCGCGGCGGTGCCGGAAGCCGCGCCGGCGGCGGGATTCGACGCCGCTGGTCGTTCGGCCGCGGACAGTGCGTCGCCGGACTACTCGCGGACGAACGACCACGAGATCGGTGTGGACGAGCCGGATCTCGTCAAGACGGACGGTCGTCGCATCGTCACGCTCACCGGCGGCGTACTGCGAGTTGTCGACGTCGCAACCCGTACGCTCACCGGCGAGTTGAACCTCGCCGCGAACACCGGCGGCTACCTGCCGGCGAACCTGTTGTTGGACGGCAACCATGTGCTGGTGCTCGTTAACGCCGGTTACGCGGTGCCCGAAGGCGATCTGCCGATGCCCTTGCCACCGATCGATGTCGCGCCCGGCGCGACTGGCGGCGGCGCCGCGACTGGCGGCGGCGCCGCGACTGGTGGCGGCGGTGCATCGACTGGTGGCGGCGATGCGTCGCCGGGTGGTGGCGGTGGCAAGCCCGTGCCGGTCGAGCCGCCGGTCACGCCGATCGCCGGGCCACGACTGCTCCTCGTCGACATTACGGGCAAGCCCTCGATCCTCGGCTCGTTCGAGATCGACGGTGGGCTCGTGGACGCTCGTCAGGTTGGCGACACGGTCCGCGTGGTCGTGAGTTCCACGCCCCGGATCGCATTCCCGTCCAAGTATGGCAACGTGACCGACACCACGCTCGTGGCCGCGAACCGGTCCGCGATCGCGCACGCCGATCTGTCCCAGTGGCTGCCGCGGATCCAGGTCACCGACCACGGCAAGACCCGGACCTCAACCGTGCCGTGTGGCGCGGTGCGGCGGCCCGCGTCGTTCTCCGGCGGTAACCTGCTCACCGTTCTCACGTTTGACATGTCCGCCGACGCCCTCGGCTCCGGGCTGCCGGTTAGCATCGCCGCGGACGGCGACACCGTCTACGCGACACCGCAGAGCCTGTATGTGGCAAGCGACGACAGATGGCGTTACCCGGTCGGCGGGATCGATCCGGGGTTCGGAGTGGTGCCGCCGGATGCTCCCGACGGCTCCGTCCGGGGCGACGGGACGACCAAGGCCGCTCCCACCGCGCCGACTACGCCGCGCGAGCACACCACGATCTACCGGTTCGACACGTCCGGCAGCGGGCGACCGACGTTCGTCGCCGCCGGCCGCGTTCCGGGATATCTGGTCAACCAGTACGCGATGTCGGAGTGGAACAAGACGTTGCGGTTGGCCACCACGACGGGTACGTCCTGGTCGATCGCCGACGGCAAGCCGACCGGTGCGCAGACGAGTTCCTCGGCGGTCTACGCGCTGTCGATATCCGGCCCCGAGATGTCGGTGCTCGGTAGCGTCGGCGGGCTCGGTGTGCAGGAACGCATCTACGCGGTGCGATTCATCGGCCCGGTGGCGTACGTCGTCACGTTCCGCCAGACCGATCCGCTCTACACGGTCGACATGAGCGATCCGGCGCACCCGCAAGTGCGCGGCGCGTTGGAGCTCACCGGCTACTCGGCCTACTTGCATCCGGCATCGGACACGCGACTGATCGGCGTGGGCCGGCAGGCCGACCCACTCGGACACGTCGGCGGCTTGCAGGTGTCGCTGTTCGACGTGACCAACCTGAGTGCGCCGTCGCGCATCGACACCGTATCGATCGATTCGGGCGCGTCCGCCGCCGAGTTCGATCCGCACGCATTCCTCTACTGGCCATCCGACGGGCTCGTGGTGGTGCCGCTGTTGAACTACGGCGGGTACGGGCCGTCCGGTGGCGTACTCGTGCTCCGCGTCAGCAACAGTGCGCTCGACAACCTCGGTTTCCTCGACCAGCCCGTGTCGAACAGCTACGCCTACCAGGCGCAGATCAGCCGCTCCCTGGTTATCGGCAGCACACTGTGGACGGTCTCGGACGCCGGCCTCATGGGCAACAGTCTCACCGATCTGTCGCGGCAGGCATGGCTGCCGTTTGCGTGATCGGCAAGGGATCGACGTCGCCGGGCCGTTCACACGGTCCGGCGACGGTCGGTTCGGTCGGTCGGTCCGGCGCGGCGATCGGTCCCGGGCCGTGACGGCCGGTCCCGAGCCGTGACGGCCGGTTCCGGGCCGTGACGGCCGGTTCCGAGCCGTGACGGCCGGTCCCGCCGCCGTTGTCAGTCGGTCGACTCCCAGTAGACCTCGATGCGCCAGCCGTCCGGGTCGAGGCACTTGAACGACACCAGATCCGGCTCGTCGTCCTGCTCGACGATCTCGATGCCGTCCGCGACCATCCGCTCGCGTAGCTCGTGGACCCGTTGCGAATCGGGCAGCGCGAATCCGAAGTGGAGAAAGGTCGGCTGGGCACTGATATCGCCTGGGTGCAACGCAAGGTCGAAGCCGTCGGCGTTGCGGACGATGACGGTGCGGTCGGGGTACGTTCGCGCGGTGCTCCCGTCGAAGCCGAAATAAGTCTCGTAGAACGCAAGACTGCGCATGTAGTCCCGGACCGGCAGCCCTAGATGACTGAGATGCATCGTTGAAGTATCGCGACGGCGGCCGAGGTCATGAAAGAGTCTCGTGGTGCGTTACGACTTCGTGATCGTCGGCGGTGGCTCGGCCGGCAGTGTGCTGGCCAATCGGCTGTCCGCCGATCCGGATACCCGCGTGCTCGTCCTCGAGGCGGGACGGCCGGATTATTCGTGGGACGTACTCATCCACATGCCGGCCGCGCTCACGATGCCGATCGGGAATCGGTTCTACGACTGGCGGTACGCCTCCGAACCGGAACCACACTTACACGGCCGCCGCATCTACCACGCTCGCGGCAAGGTGCTCGGCGGTTCGAGCAGCATCAACGGCATGATTTTCCAGCGCGGCAACCCGATGGACTACGGTCGGTGGGCCGCCGATCCGGGCATGAGCGCTTGGGATTACGCGCACTGCCTGCCGTATTTCAAGCGGATGGAGAACTGCCTTGCGGCCGAGCCGTCGGATCCGTTCCGTGGACATGACGGACCACTCGTGCTCGAACGAGGCCCGGCGTCCGGACCACTGTTCCAGGCGTTTTTCGCGGGCGTACAGGAGGCCGGATATTCGCTGACCGACGACGTCAACGGCGCGCGGCAAGAGGGTTTCGCAGCGTTCGACCGAACGATTCATCGTGGCCGGCGGCTATCCGCGGCACGCGCCTACCTGCATCCGGTCCACGGCCGGCGCAATCTCACGGTGTTGACGCGCACAATGGTGACGCGGATCCGCATCGCCGACGGGCGGGCGACCGGTGTGGACTACACGCACCATGGCACGCGTCGATCCGTGGACGCCGGCAAGGTGGTGCTCTGTGGCGGCGCGTTCAACTCGCCGCATCTCCTTGCGCTGTCCGGCATCGGCGACTCCGACATGTTGCGATCCGTTGGCGTCGAGCCGCGACATCACTTGCCGGGGGTCGGCATGAACCTGCAGGACCACCTCGAGGTGTACGTCCAGTACGCGTCCCGGCAACCGGTCTCGATGCAGCCCTACCTGAACAAGCTGCGCTGGCCCGAGGTCGGCGCGAAGTGGTTGTTCGGCCGAACCGGTCCGGGCGCGACGAACCACTTCGAGGCGGGCGGCTTCGTACGGTCGAACGACAGCGTCCGGTACCCGAATCTGATGTTCCACTTCCTGCCGATCGCGGTTCGCTACGACGGATCCGCGCCGGCCGGCGGTCACGGATACCAGGTGCACGTCGGTCCGATGTACTCCGACGCGCGCGGATCCGTGACGCTCGTCAGCCCGGATCCGCGCGTACCCCCGGCTTTGCGGTTCAACTACCTGTCCACCGCGCAGGACCGGCGCGAGTGGGTGGAGGCGGTGCGCGTCGCGCGGGACATCCTCAACCGTCCGGCGATGGCGCCGTTCAACGGCGGCGAACTTTCGCCGGGCGCCGAGGTGCGCACCGACGAGCAGGTTCTCGACTGGGTCGCACGCGAGGCGGAGACGGCGCTGCATCCGTCGGGTACCGCCCGGATGGGCCTCGACGACCGCTCCGTGGTCGACCCGGCGAGCATGGCGGTGCACGGCATCGCCGGGCTACGGGTGGTGGACGCGTCGGTGTTCCCCTACGTGACGAACGGGAACATCTACGCCCCGGTGATGATGGTCGCCGAGAAGTCTGCCGACATCATCCTCGGCAACACGCCACTGCCCGCCGAGCCAGTCGAGTTCTACCAGCACGGCATCTGACGGCGGTTCAAGATCTGCGCAACTTCTCGGATATTGGCGCTAAACCTCGTCGCGAGGCAGCAACTTCCGTGTAGTTGCGTCGCCTGCGACGGCCGACAGCCCCACGACGGCCCGGCTAGGAACGCAAGTAACGCAACACGGCGAGCACGCGGCGGTTGTCGGCGTCCGATGGCGGCAGGCGCAGCTTGGCGAAGATGTTCGCACTGTGCTTCTCCACGACCCCCGCCGTGATGGAGAGCGCTTCTGCGATGCCGGCATTCGAGCGGCCCTCGGCCATCAGCGCGAGCACGTCCCGTTCGCGCGCGGTGAGCGTCGCCAAGCCGGTGGCGTCGCGGCTGGTACGCAGCAGGTGCCCGACAACCTCCGGATCGAGCGCCGTACCGCCGCTTGCCACGCGTACCAACGCATCCAGGAACTCGCCGATATCGGCGACCCGGTCCTTCAACAGATAGCCGACGCCGCTCGCATCGCCGGCCAGCAGTTGCGCGGCGTACCGCGTCTCGATGTACTGAGAGAACACGAGCACGCCGACGCCCGGCTGGTCGCGACGGATGTCGAGGGCGGCGCGGAGCCCCTCGTCGGTGTGCGTCGGCGGCATCCGAATGTCGACGATTGCCGCGTCGGGCCGGTGTTCGGCGACCGCGGCGCGCAGCGAGACGGGATCACCGACCGCGGCGCAGACGTCATGGCCATGGTCGGTGAGCAGCCGTACCAGACCGTCGCGCATCATGGCGGCGTCCTCCGCGATCACAACCCGCATGTGGGCCCGCCGAACACGATCTCCTGCTCCCTCATCAGGCCGACATCGGAAGGTCGATGGCGATGGTGGTCGGGCCGCCGTTCGGGCTCGTCACCCGCATGTGGCCATCCACCGTGCTGATCCGCCGCGTCAGTCCGGCGAGTCCGCCGCCCGCGCTGACGGTCGCGCCGCCGATTCCGTCGTCATCGACCGTGATGGCCAGCGTCTTATCGCTGCGCGCCGTGACGTCGATCGCGATGTGCGAGGCCTGGCTGTGTTTCGTGGCGTTCGCGAGCAGCTCCGCGATGCAGAAGTAGGCGATCGTCTCGATGGCCGGCGCCGGCCGCGTCGGCAGGTCGGCCGTCAACGCTGCCGGAATCGGGCAGCCGGCGGCAAGCGTGGACAGCGCATCGGGCAGGCCGGCGTCGAGGACCGGCGGATGGATGCCGCGCACGAGGTCGCGCAGATCGGCCAGCGCGTCCTTCGCGCCACGATGCGCCGCGGCAACGAGTTCGCGTGCCTCGTCGACGTCCGGCACCGCGCCGTCGGTGCCCAGCTTCTCGCTCGCCATGCCGAGCGTCATGGCGAGCGTCGCGAGCCGGATCTGTGCCCCGTCGTGCAGGTCGCGCTCGAGCCGGCGCACCATCGCCGCGGCGTCGTCGACCGCTCGCGCGCGGCTGTCGCGCAGTTGCCGTACCTGCTCGGCCAGCTTGCCGGGGCCAAGCAGCGGGCGCATGACCGCCACGTCGAGCCGGCTCACACCACGCGCCAACCACGGTGCGGCGAGCAGCATCGCCACGCCCGCACCGAACGCCGCGAACGTGCCGCCGAACGTCTCGACGTGGAATAGCCCGAGCGGCGTCACCATCGGCACCGCGCTCAGGCGCACGCTCGGTGGGTGGTTGCGGAACAGACGCCACCAGAACGGGTACGAGATGTTGACGATGCCCGCCACCCAACACAACACCGCGTAGCCCTCGGCAACGGACAGCGGGATCTTGACCACGCCGTACCCGAGCGCGCGCCACCCCGGTCCGTCGCCGAGCAAGGCGCCGATCGTGCGCTCGCGACCACCGGTGGCACGCCTCGGTCGTGGTGGCTCGATGTGCGTGTCGAGCAGCCGCACCGCGACACGGCGTTGCAACGCGCCGTACCCTCGTCCGGCCGGTGTCGCTAGCGCGACGATGGCCACCAGCCCGAGCGGGATGATGACAAGGAAGCTCACGTTGACGGCGGGCTGATGATCCGGGCGCGGGAGCAACAAGGTGACCGAGGTCGCGAACCCGATGAGCACGAAGGGTGCGGCGAGTACCACGAGGCCGAACGCCACGCCGGTCAGGCAGAATGTCAGCTCGCGGCGGGCGCGGCTGGTGAATGGCGCCACGACCGCCGTGCGTACGGCAGTGCCGGCGCGCGCGAGCGCAGTCTGTCCTCGCGACGTGTCGGTCACCTCGTCATTGTCCCGCGCCGGCCTAAACATCTCGACGGCGCAGCACCACGGCGCCGAGGCCGGTGGCGAGCGCGGCGTATGCGACCATCACGCCAATCCCGGCCCACGCATTCAGCGCGCCGGGCACCGGCGCGGTGGTCACGATCGAGTTCGCTAGGATGATCATGGGAACGAATCGCGACACGGCGATGCCCGACTCGCCGAAGATGCCGGCCAGGAACAGCGGCACGAACATCGCACCGAACAGCATGCCGATCGCACCGACGCCGTGCCGGATCACCGTACCCAGCCCGAGCCCGAGCAGCCCGACCACGACAACGTACGCGCCGGTCAGCAATACCGGCCGCAGTACGTCGCCGTTCGCAAGCGACGCGTGCGGAATCGACGTGCCGCGGATCGCCAGCTGACCCGCGAAGAAGGCACCGACGCTGCCCGCGATGCCGACCGGCACCGTGATCGCGGCGCATACCGCAAGCTTCGCGGCGAGTACGAGGCGCCGGCGCGGCGTCGCCAACAACGTCGAGCGGATCGTGCCGGACGAATACTCGCTCGACATCGCAAGCACGCCCCACGCGCCGACCAGCAACTGGGCGAGGATCGCGCCGCTCAGGCTGTTGTCGACGATCTGTGCCATGGTCGCGACCGGTGTGTGGTGGCGATATCCGATGCCAACACCCGCGCCGGTCGCGATCATCGCCACGGCTGCCAACGCGAGCAGCCATCGGGTCGACCGTACGCTGCGTATCTTGAGCCATTCGGCTCGTACGGCCTCGCGGAAACCGTACCGGTCGGTCCGGCGGCTCGCCGCCTTGTGAAGCGTTAACGCCGTCATCGCAATGCCGCCTTTCGGATCGTTGCTGCCTGCCCGGTCCGTGGTGCCAATGCGTCGTCCGACGTCAGATCCAGGAACGCGTCCTCCAGCGTGTCGTAGCGGGACGCGAGATCCGCGACCGTCGTGTCGGCGAGCAGTCGACCCCGACCGATCACCACAAGACGGTCGGCGGTCAGCGCCATCTCGCTGATGAGGTGGCTCGACACGAACACCGTCCGGCCCTCCGATGCCAAGCCGCGCATGAGATCACGGATCCACCGCACGCCCTCGGGGTCGAGCCCGTTGACCGGCTCGTCGAACAGCAGCACGCCCGGGTCGCCGAGCAACGCGGCCGCGATGCCGAGCCGCTGCGCCATGCCGAGCGAGAATCCGCGTACCCGACGCTTCGCGGCGGCGGCCAGGCCGACCGTGTCGAGTACGTCGTCGACGCGCGACCGTGGGATGCCGTTGCTCGCCGCGAGAGCCGCCAAGTGCGCTCGGGCGCTTCGGCCGGGGTGGAACGCGTGCGCCTCAAGGAGGGCGCCGACCTCGCGCAGCGGCCAGGCGAGGCTCGCGTACGGCTGTCCGTTGATCGTGGCGCGTCCGGCGCTCGGCGCGTCCAAGCCGACGATCACTCGCATCGACGTCGACTTGCCGGATCCGTTCGGCCCGAGGAACCCGGTCACGGTGCCGGGGCGAACGTCGAAGCTCAGGCCGTCGACGGCGACCACCGAGCCGTACCGTTTCGTCACGTTGTCAACGCGGATCATCACACCTCCAAGGGGTACGTCGCCGCACGATACGGCGACGTACCAACGCTATGGAGCGCGCAATGAGCCGGGAACGCGGAAACCTCCCGACTTTCGCTGGGGGGAATCCCCCAACGGCGACTATCGGCGCGGACGCGACCGACCGTCAACCGGCCAGGTGTCCCCACGTCGACTCGAGGTCCGACCACGGCCCGTGGGCGACTGCCCGGCCTGCGTTGAGCACCAGCACCTTGTCGGCCTGCCGCAGCGCGGCCCGCTTGGACGTCGACCCGATGACGGTTAAGCCGTTGCGCCGCAACGCTTCCCACAGCGCGAGTTCGGTCGTCACGTCGAGCGCGGACGAAACGTCGTCCGCGATCAGCAGCTCGGTGCGCGGAGCGAGCGCCCGCGCGAGCGCGACGCGCTGCAGCTGCCCGCCGGACAGCCGCGTGCCCTTGTGCCCGATCAGCAGTGACAGGCCGGATCCCGCGGACGCGACGTCGTGGTCGAGCTGTGCGGTCGAGGCCGCCGTCATCGCCTCGACGTCGTGGCCGAGCCGGATGTTGTCGGCTAGCGAACCGGAGAACACGCGCGGCAGCTGCGCGACGTATCCCACCTGGTTCGGCCGCAAGAACAACTCCGGCTCGGTGACGGACTGCCCGTTCCAGCGCAGCTCGCCCGCGTGATGCACGATGCCAGCGAGCGCCCGAAGCAACGAGGACTTGCCCGACCCGACCGGCCCGAGCACGAGCACCAGCTCGCCACGCGCGACACTCAGGTCGATGTCCGCGACCGCGAGCGTACCGTCCTCGTGCACCGCACCGAATCCGGCGAGTTCCAGACGCTGCAATGGGTGCCGCGCCGCGGGTTCCGGCGCGGGCGCGGTGCCGGCGGAGATGTCAACGCCCGGCACATCCGCCGAATAGTGGCCGGCGCCGGACATGCTGACGGTCCGCCGCGTCCAGACACGCGCCGACGGAAGCTGCGAGATCAACGACGCGGTCGTCCAGGCGAACCACCTTGCCCCGCCGAGCGTGGAGACCGCAACGAGCGTCGCGGCCGCCGACAGGCGCCCGTCAAGGAAGAGCGCCCACGCACCGATCGGCAGCACGCCGGACAGGATCGACGGCGTCGACCGTGCCCAAACCTGGATGGCGATCTCGCGACGTTGCCGCTCGCTGCGGTCCCGGTCCAACCGTGCGAGGTGGTTGAGCACCGGCCCCGTTGCGCCGGCAAGCTTCACCGTGCGGGCGGCCGAAAGCGACGACACGAGCGCCGTCGCAAACGCGGCGCGCGCCGCGACGGTCCGACGCGCGGACGCCGCGAGACGCGGGCCGAACAGCGTCGCGGCGAGCCCGGACGCCACCATCGTGCCAGCGAAGAACAGCGCGGGTACGAATGAACCGGAGATCAGCGTCATCGCGACCAGGGTCACCACACACGCCGACTGGTCGATCACGTTGTCGGCGAGGATCACCACGCGTTCCGTGTCGCCGCCCTGCGCGATGACCTCGGCAGGGGTGTGCGAGCTGATCCGCCGCGGTCCGGTCTGCCCGTGTACGAGCCGCAGGCTGATCCGCAGCATCTGCCGTACCCACCACTCCGGGAACCACTTCGAGGTGTAGTAGGGCACCGGCAGTGTCAATATCAGCGCGGCGAGGATGCCGGCGGCGGGCCAGAAGAGCCCGCCGGAGCCGTCGACGAGATTCGCCCACAACCACGGCAGCGCGGCGCCGTCCAGGCCCACCACCACCATGATCAGGAAGAGCCCGGTCGACACCACGCCGTAGCGGGGGTCGTTGGTGGTCAGCCGAACGATCTCCCACAACGTCCGGGTGCGCGGCTCGTCGGGGAGCGCGGGCGGGTCGGACTTGGCCGGCGCGGCCATCGATACCATCTCGCTGCGTGGCAACACGTCCACGGCGGTCGCGCCGCCCGATACCCGTTCGGCACCGACCGACGTGACGGACGACGTCGCTCCGGAGACGCCGGCACTGACCGGCACGGCGGCGTTGCTCCGTGCCAGCAACTCGGCGAACCGCTGCGACTGGACAAGCGGACCGGCTTCGATGACCGCACCGTCGGCGAGAACGACGACCTCGTCACAGCGCTGGACGGACGAGAGCCGGTGCGCGATCACGATGCCGATCCGGTTGTGCAGCAGGCGCTCGGTGGCGCGCTGCACGCGTGCCTCCGTGACCGGATCCAGCCGCGCGGTGGCCTCGTCCAGGATCACCACGTGCGGGTCACGGACCAAGATGCGCGCAAACGCGACGAGCTGCTCCTGGCCGGCCGAAAGCGCCTGACCACCGTCGCCGAGGCGGGTCTGTAGACCGTCCGGGAGGTCGGCGACCCAGCTGCCGAGCCCCAACTCATCGAGCGCCGGTCCGGCCCGGTCCAGCAACGCTGGATCGAACAGGGCGATGTTCTCCGCCACCGTGCCGGCGAGGATGTCGGTGCGTTGGGGCACCACGGCCACCCAGCGACGCAGCTGCTCGACATCCAGGTCGAGGACGTCCGTACCGCCGAGGAAGACCGTACCGGCCGGCACGTCCACCGCTCGGGTGAGCGCCTTGGCCAGCGTCGACTTGCCGGAACCGGTCCGGCCGATCACCGCGTACGACTTGCCGCGCCGGAAGTTCAGCGTCACGTCGCGAAGCGCGGGCGGCCGGTCGTCGGCGATCGCCCCGGCGGCGTACGAGAACGTCAGGTTGCGGACGGCAAGGTCGCCATCGGTCGGCTCGACGCCCTCGGATCGCTCCTGGGGAGCGCCACGCAGTAGCTGGACGCGACCCCAGGCGCCGAGTGCGTACTGCAACTCGGGCACCATCCGGCCGACACGCTCGACAGTGCCGGCGAACGCCAGCGCGAGCAGCCACACCGCGGTGAGTCGAGCGCCACTGACCTCGCCGGTGGCCAGCGCCCATGCGCCGCCGACCACGATCGCCGCGACGCAGGCCATCACCGCGCTGGACGCGACGACGGTGACCCATGCCGACCGGAGCCACACGCGCCGGCCGCGCTCCAGCACCACGCTCGCGCGGCGGGCGTAGAGCCGCAGCACATATGGCCGCGCCAGGGTGGTACGGACGTCGTCCTGACCGTGGATGGATTCCTCCATGACGGCTGCGAGATCGGACCACGCCTCTTCCTCGGCCATCCGGGCCGGCGTGATCTCGCTGGTCGGGCCGCGCAACCGTGCGACGAGGAGCACCGCGACGAGGATCATGGCGACCCCGGCCGGCCACCACACGGCGACCGCGATGATCGCCGACAGCGCGCCGATCGCGACCGACTGCGCGATGCGTATGCCGGCGCCGCGAACCTCGGAGCCGACCTGGTAGACGTCCCCGTCGATGCGGTCGAGCAACTCGCCGACCGGGGTCGACTCCAGCGTCGGCAGATCCTGCCCCAACGCGACGCGGCACAACTGCCGCCGCACCGCGGCCGACCAGTCGGCGGTCAGCCGGGCCGCGAGCAGTCCCACCACGAGGTCGCCGGCCACACCGATGACGAGTGATAGCGCGAGGACGGTGAAGAGGAAGCCGGAGCGGTAGAGCAGCACCGGGCCGGCAAGGCCGGCCGCGGCGGCCTGTCCAGCGGCACCGAGAGCGAGGAGCGCAACGAGGACCGCCGCGCGTCGGGGCGAGGCGGCCCAGAGATCGCGGAACAGGTTCATGGGGCTCCCCGATGCGGGCGGACGGGCCTTTAGCCTGCTCCTGGGCGCCGCCGCGCTCAACGGGTTTTCGTGTGGCGCAAAGCCGCGGTTGGACGACAATGCTCTTGTGGCGACGCGTGACGGAACCGTAGGCGACCGACATGAACTCGCCGAGTTGGCGCGCGGACGCGCCGAGGAACTCGCCGCTGCCGGCGTGGTCGCGGTCGCGCTTACGTGGGTTGACAACGTCGGCGTGACGCGAGTCAAGGCGGTGCCGGTCGCGCGGCTCGAGCAGGCGGTCACCGCCGGCGTCGGCATGTCGACCGTGCACGACGTGTTCCAGGTCGACGACTCGATCACGATGAGCCACTACATCGGTGGGCCGGTCGGCGACCTGCGACTGCGACCGGATCTCGGCGCGCTGACGATGCTGTCCGCACAACCGGGTTGGGCGTGGGCGCCGGCCGACCGCTTCACGTTGGACGGCCGGCCGTACCCGCCGGATCAGCGTACGTTCGCGCGGCGCATGGCCCACGTCGCGGCCAAGGCGGGCATCGCGCTGCGGATGGGTTTCGAGCTCGAGTGGTACCTCGCCAACCCGGACGGCACACCGGCCGCGACCGGTCCGGCGTACGGCATGACGCGGCTGATGGAGGTCGCCGACTACGGTCGGGATCTGTTGACGGCGCTGGCCGCGCAACGCGTACCCGTGCTGCAGTATCACCCCGAATACGGCGTCAGCCAGTTCGAGCTGTCGACCGCGCCGGACGATCCGGTGGCGGCTGCCGACCGTCTGATCCTCACGCGCGAGACGGTCCGTGCGGTGTCGTTGCAGCACGGGTTCCGTGCGTCGTTCGCGCCCGCTCCCGTCGCGGACGGCGTCGGCAACGGCATGCACCTACATGTCTCGGTGCTCGACGCGGACGGCCGGAATCTCTTCGTGGACGGCCCCGGTCCGCACGGTGTGACCGAAGTCGGCGAGTCGGTGCTCGCGGATCTGCTCGCTCGGCTGCCGGCGCTCGGCACGATCGGCGCACCGAGCGTCGCGAGCCACCTGCGCTCCGTTCCGCAGCGCTGGGCCGGCGCGTACCACTGCTGGGGTGTCCAGAACCGCGAGGCTGGGCTGCGGTTCGTCACGAGTTCGGCCGGCGCCGGTGCGGCCGCCCCCAACGTCGAGCTCAAGTGCGTCGACGCGTCCGCCAACCCGTACCTGATAGTGGGCGCGGTATGCGCGGTCGCGGCGCACGGCACGTCCGCGGGCCTGCGGCTGCCACCGGCCGTCGACGTCGACCCGGTGTCGCTGCCGGTCGAGGCACGGCCGAACCGGCTCCCGGAGACGGTGTCGGCGGGAATGACCGCGCTGTTCGACGACGCGTTGCTGATCGCGGCGATCGGGGCCGAGCTCGCCGATGCGTTCCGCGCCGTACACACCGCCGACGCGGAGTGGGCGAACGGTCGCTCCATCCACGACATCGCGGCCGCGACGCGGTGGCGGTACTGAGCACCCGCGACGCCGTGACTCTTACTGACCTCGTGCTGCTCGACGGCCACTGCCATCAGGTGAGCGTCGCGGACCTGTCGGACGAGCAGTTCGCGTCCGCCTGCACCGAGTCGGCGTACGGAACCGATGCGACGTTCAACAGCCAGCTTGGCCACGCGATCCGACGGTGGTGCGCGCCCGCGCTCGGGCTGCCCGTACACGCGCCGATGCGCGACTATCTGATTGCCCGGCGAACACTCGGCGCGGCCGCATCGGTTGCGGCGCTGATGCGTGCCGCCCGGTTAGCCGGCCTGTTGATCGACACCGGGCTGCCGGCCGCCGATCTCGTGACCGTCGAGCGCATGGCGGAGCTTGCCGATGCGCCGGCGCGCGAGGTGGTACGCCTCGAAACGCTTGCCGAATCCGTGGTCGACGGAACCGACGCGACCGGATTCGGTGCTGCGATCCGCGACGCGATCCATAACGCGTACGGCGGCGGTGCGGTGGCAGCGAAGTCGATCGCGGCGTACCGCCACGGGCTCGACCTGCCACCGCGGCGGCCGAGCGACACCGAGGTGCGCCGCGCGACTGGCGAGTGGCTGCGCGCGCGTGCCGAGGGCCATCGCCGGCTCAAGGGTCATGGCCGGCTCGTCGACCCGGTGCTGTTGCGGCATCTGCTGTGGTGCGCCGTCGATGCCGGCCGGCCGATCCAACTGCACACCGGTTTCGGGGACGCGGACGCGGACATGGTGCGTGCCGACCCGGCGCGGCTGCAACCGTTCTGCGCGGCCACCGAGACGACCGGTACGCCGCTGGTGTTGCTGCACTGCTATCCGTACCACCGAAATGCCGGATGGCTTGCGCACAACTATCCGCACGTCTACGTGGATGTCGGCCTCGCCGTCGGGTTTGTCGGCGCGCGGGCCGGCGCCGTGCTCGCGGAGTTCCTCGAGTTGGCGCCGTTCGGCAAGGTGCTTTACTCGTCCGACGCCTACCGCATCGCCGAGTTGTATCTCGTCGGCGCCGCACAGTTCCGCCACAGCCTGGCGCGCGTGCTCGGCGGATTCGTGGCGGACGGCGCGATGCTCGCCGACGACGCCGACGAGGTCGCGCGCGCGATCGGTTCGGGCAATGCGACACGCCTGTACGGAGTCGAGCCGAGTCTTCACTGATGCACTTCGGCGCCACGTGCACGTCGGCCCCACGTGCACTTCGGCCCTGTGCCGGCGAAAACACGCGCACGCGGCGAGCCATCCGCGCGCTCTGTCGCTCCGAATCAGTGCTGAGAAAAGCGACCAAGCGTCCACGGAGGTTCCCATGCGCACTACCACCCGGATCGTCATCGTTATCGCAGCCGCCATTCTCGCGATGGTCGCGTGGCAGGCTGGCGCATCCGCAGCCACCGCGATCGAGTACGGGCTCATCGCGTAGGGGTAGGTCATGATCGGCGAATCGGGCAGGCCGGACAGACGGCGCGTTCGGCACGATCGCGACTGCGCGCTGAGAGTGCGGTAAGCCGCCAGCCACGGCAACGAGGTCGGCCCGACCATCCCGGCTGTTGCGCCGCGGCACCCTGGTGAAGTCGGTAATTTCGGTGCCAAGGGCGGGAGATCGTCGCGACATGGGTTGGCCGCGGCGATCATGGTGGCCGGGGAGCGCTCGCCGGAGCGAGTGCCTCACAACGGGGATCACGGTGATATGCGGCGGCGCGTAGGCATCATCGTTGGCACGATTTTCGTGCTGTTGCTCGCGTGGGCGCTGCCCATCACCGTCGTCAACCTGGTTGAGAACCGCCACACAGTGGCTGCGCGCCAAATCCTCGTCCACAACCCGAATGCCTACCCGTTCCTCGGGCCACTCGAGTGGAAGAACCTGCGAACCGGCCCGGACACCGAAGCGGTATACGACCGCGCGTGGACCAGCGGCATCGTACGGCTCACCGAGCGCGCGCAGCGCTACAGCTCGACGCTCAGCGCGACGTACGCGTACGGCCTGCAGGACCCGCTGCTCGCCCAGCACCGCAAATCGCCGATCCTCGGCGGGAACCCACCGCCCGGGCTGCGCGCCGATCAGGTCGAGCTGTTCTGCTCGAGATTCGTCCATCAGCGCGGACCGTCGCTCGGCAAATGCTTCGGCTGGGTGGCCTGGATGCGCTACGGCCAGTACACGGTCTACCTATCGGTGAGCCGCGCGGTGCTGTCGCGGGCCGACTTCTACGCGATCATGCGCCACGCCGACGCCGTGGTCACTCAACGGCTGCCCGAGTAGCGGCGATCGCCGGGGGACGGCGGCGATCGCCGGGGGACAGCGGCGACCGCCATGCTCGCTTACGCCGCTGCCGGCTGCTCCACCAACTCGCCCTCGATCATGATCTGGATCTCGTCGCTCACGACGAACCGGCCGTCGAGCATCGCGCTGAACGTGAGCCCGAAGTCCCGGCGGTTGATCTGCGTGGTCGCGCCGTATGCGATCCGGTGCCCCATCATCTGATCGTTGAACTCGCCGTACCTCGTGAAATCGAGCGTCACCGGATGCGTGACACCCTTGATCGTCAGGTCGCCGGTCACCGTGAAGCGATCCGATCCCGCCGATGCGACGCTCGTGCTCGCAAACGTCATCGTCGGAAACGCCTCGACGTCCATGAACTTCGCCGACCGGATGTCGTTGTCCCGCACATCGTGGTGGGTTCGGACGCTCGCCGTGTTGATGGTCACCTGGACCGAGGAGCTCTCCGGGTGGTCCGGATCGATGTCCGCCGTCGCACTCACGTCGGCAAAGTGTCCGCGTACCGTCATCATGCCCAGGTGCTTGGCGGAGAACTCGACCTGTGTGTGGTACGGATCGAGCTGCCAGTTTCCCATGTTGAGGACCTCCGTTGGTGGGGTGCGGGCTGCCGCGGTCGGCCGCGGGCGCCGAAGCAAATCGTAGTGCGAACAGCATCGAGGTTCGCGATTTGGTTGGACCACGTGGACCATCGCAGCGAGAATGCGCCGGTGGTGTCGTCGATCGAGAATCTGGCGCGGGATGCGTTCGCCGACGCGGAGCTTCGACAGGTGGTGGCCGCCGGTGACTGGTATCTCGTCGGGTCACGGGCGACTGGATTCGACGACGATCTGTCCGACTGGGACACCATCGTGCTCAGCTGCGCCGACCCGTCGGAGGACGAGCGTCGCATCACGAGCCGGTCGCGCTTGGACCAGATCTTCCGCGTGGATCGCCCATCCGACGTGCTGCCAGGTGATCTGGTCGGATTCCGCGTGGTCCGTCGCGCCCAGGGCGTCGATATCAACGTGTACGGTCCGGCCGGGCTACCCATCGCGACGGCGACGGGGCGGGCGACGTGATCTGGGCGTACGACCTGCGGCACGCCGTCGCGCTGCGCGTCGAGGCGGGCGTCGGTGAGCCGTACCGTCGGCAGGTGGCGGCTGCCTTCGCACAGCGCTGTCGAGCGCTTCGCGATGCGGCGTACCTGCGATTCCGGATGGCCCGCAACGAGGTGGCGGCGACCCTGGCACGGTCCGACCGGCTCGCGCAGAACCTGGCGGCGGCACGCTGCGTCCGCCACGCCGCACGGTTCTGGCTGCTCGCTCGTGATGAGCCGTACCCCGCCGACAAGTGGCTGCCGTCCGCACTGGCCCGCGATCCGGCCGCGGGAGAGCTCATGCCACTCATCCGCGTCGTGCTCGACGGCGGGGCGGATCCGTCGGCGCGCTTCGACGCGACGTGGTCGCTGTGGCGCGCCATCGACGACCGCGCCGTCGGCGTCGGCGTGGATCCCGAACTGTTGTCGGGATCGCCCTTCGTGTCATGAGGCCACCGGACGCGCGCCATGATCCGGCGGTCGGCCGTCACGGCGGGTCGGGATCCCGCCGGTAGGCGTGGCCGGTTGGTGATGTCCAGACCAGTACGCCGGGCGCCGGCTGGGCAAGCGGGCCGCCGACTGGGTCCATGTCAGCGCGAACGCGACCTCGTCGGCGCCGAAGCCCGGCTTGGCCCCGTCGGCGACCACGACGACCGCGGCCAGCAGCCGCGCCGACGCCACCGCTGCGTCGCGGGCACATTCACGAAGGTCGTCCGCCAGGTCCCGCATCGGCTCGGCGGCCGTCTCGTCGCGCAACGCCTGCACAACATCGACGGTAGTGTCTGCGAGCCGCCAGGGGAGGGGCCAGAATAGGGGGCCATTCGCCGTCGGCCAGCGCGGCGAGGCAACCGCGAAGCGGCGAGGCCACCGCGACGCGAACGAGGCCCGGCGACGCGACGCCAAGCGCTCTTCTGCCGATGCGGCGCGTGTACTGGCGCCGATCGATACGCCGGACGACACTCGTTGCGTGTTGCGTCAAACCAACGGGCGTCGGCTCATCATCACGACCGCATGCTGTGCCGTCCTGATCTCCGGATGCACCGCCGCCTCGCGCAACGCCGATTCGGACGCTGGCTCGCGACCGGGGTGCTCGTTGCCGAGGGTGGAGCTCGCCGGTCACCCGGTTTCGAACGGCACCCGCCCGGACGTACCGGCGTCGGTTGGCGTACCCATCGGCCTGACCGCGACATACGCGGCGGTCGACGGCTCGCGGCTGGCGTCCGGGCTTCTCGTCCTGGCGCATCGCGACAGCACCACGACCACCGACCCGAACGACGACGCGCAGCCCGACAGCGCGGTGCTCGCGCAGGTCGTCGCACAGGCGACCGCGCACCCGGCCGACGCCGACGACGTCACGCTTGCCTTCACGCCGAGCGCACCCGGCATACTCGACATTTATTTCCTGGGTACGGCCGCCACGACGGACAACTGCAGCGCCACCGGCGCGCCCGGACCCTCGGTGATGTTCACCGATTTGCTCGGCACGCTGAGCGTGTCGTGAGGATGCGACGCAGTCAGCCGCGTGGCGGTATCTGTTGCAGCGCCCAGGTGTTGCCGTCCGGATCGCTGAACGTCACGAACGACCCCCACGGTTGTACGTCGACGTCGCTCGCGTCGACGCCGCGTCCGATCAGGTCGGCGCGGATCGCGGCCACGTCCTCGACCACCGCCTGCAAGCCCTTCTGCGAGCCGGGCGCCATCGTGGTGGTGCCCGTGCCGATGACGATCGAACACGCCGATCCGGGCGGCGTCAGCTGCACGAACCGAAGGTTCTCGTGCACTTGATAGTCATGATCGGCGTGGAACCCGACCTGGTCGACATAGAACGACTTGGCCCGGTCGACGTCCGTCACGGGCACCGCCACGAGCTCGATCTTCATGTCCATGCCGGCAGCGTACGCACCCTGCCGGACACTTTCGGCGCGATGTGAGCGAGCGGCTCGCGCGACCGCGAACGCGACGAAACGTCGACACGGCGCCCACCCGAGGGCAGGCGCCGTGCTGACCCAGACTCCCGTTACGCCTTCACGATCTCGATCTGAAGCTCCGTGACGCCGTCCTCGGGCTTGCTCGGGTCGTAGTCGACATACAGCTCGCGGTGATACCCGACCGGCCGGTACCCGTTGTCCTCGATCCACGTCGCGAGTCCCTGAAGGCTCTGCATCACGTCGTCCATCGGGCCGCGGTGAATGAGCGTCGCCGCGGCGGTGACCGGTGCGAGGTCGACGACGTCGAACGCGTACCCGTCGCCGCCCGACACGTTAACCGGCATGCCGGCGTGTACGACGACGGCGTCGCTCGTGTCGCCCGCCTCCGGCTCGTAATACGCGACCGGTGCACCGATCGGTGTCACGCCGGCCTCGCCGAGCGCGCACATCAGCGCGTCGTAGAGCGGTCCGATCGTCGGCGTGATGTGTTCCGGACCGTAGCCGCCTGCGACGCCGGACAATTCGGCGATGCGGATCGGTGGGATCGGCTTGACGACGACATCAGCGGTAGGCATGTTGCCCTCCTTCTCGATGAGCCGGAGCCTCGCCGCGATCGATGCGAGCCGCGCGCTGTCCGCGTTGACCTGAGCCTCGAGCTGGGCACGCCGGAGCCGGAGCATGCCGGACAGTTCCAACGTGTCGATCTTGTCGTCGAGGATCGTGCCGACCTGATCGAGCGTGAACCCAAGGTCCTTGAGCGCGATGATGCGGTTCAGTCGATGAAGCTGGGCCGCCTCGTAGAAGCGGTATCCGCTCGCGGCATCCACAGCGGCCGGCCGTAACAGACCGATCGCGTCGTAGTGCCGCAGCATCCTGATCGACACCCGGCCCAGCTTGGCGAAGTCTCCGATGGTGAACATGGCATCACCCACCTTGTGGCCTCACACGGTGTGAGGGTCAAGCACCGTGCTCCATCTAATCTTCAACCCAACCCGGCGGGTACGGCGTGGCGAGCGCGGAACCCTCATCATGTGATGCATGCGTTACCGCTACGTGGCGATGTTTGTGCTCTGCATCTCGGTGGCGGTTGCCGCGGTGATCGTCTCCGTGACCGTCACCATGGTCCGAACCGCCGACCGGAAGGCGGAGTGGGCGCATGGCGGGGATGGCGTGACGCTCGCCGCCGACCTCCGCCTCGTGGACAAGTCGTCGTACGCGGCCACGGTCGTCGCACTCGGCGGGCCGTCCAAACAACAGGCCGTGGACGCCACAAGCCTGGTGGTACGCGTGCGGTGGAGCGGACCGGACCGTCGCGCGCACGACGGTTACTACGACTTCGTGGTGCTCAGCCAGTCCGGCGGGCCGACGCTGCAGCCCAGCGAGGCGTGGGCCGCAGGTGTCGACGTCGGTGGATTCGGCTGGGGAGGCAGCTACGAACCGCTGTCGCAGCATTACCCGTGGCTCGCCGGTACGAGCTACGGCGACGGCAGCGTGCCGAACACTTCGCTCGAGACCGGGGTACCGGCGGCGGCCACCGGCTCACTCACGATCGTGTTCGCCGGTGAGGACCTCGCATCGGATCCCGATGCCATGAACCGCTTGGTCGTCGGCGTGTTCTATGAGCGCGACGGGGAGGTCCGATGGGCCAAGCAGATCCCGGTAGACGCCCGGTCCTAACAAACATCGACACATCGATATACGGGCAGGTCGACGGCCGGTTAAGCGCCATTGTGCGGGGTGCGGATGCGGCAGCCGTGGCGCATTCGACGCATGATGGTTGTCGTGGTGCACGGGGCCGGTGACGACCAGTGGGGCAGCCGCGCGTCCGGGCGGGTCGTGCCTGGCGTGATCTTCGTGTGGATCGTCGCCATCCTCGGCGTCATCGTCGGGCTCGGTTGGCTGGTCGAATTCGCCGTCGCTCGCAACGCCGGGTCCACCGAATACGTGATCGCCGGCGCCGTACCGCTCACGATGGATCCGGCCGCCGCGGCTTCGCTGGCACCGGCGACGACCGCACCGGCCGGACCGCCGGGCACCGCGACGCCGACCGGACCGGCCACCGCGAAGCCACCCGCCGGCCCGCCATCCGTACAGGTCGCGGCGTCGTGGGTCGACTCGATCGCGACGCGCACCGGGATCCCGTCCCGGGCGCTGACCGGGTACGCGGACGCCCAGCTCATGTCGAACGTGACGAATCCGGGCTGCCACTTGTCGTGGGTGATGCTCGCCGGCATCGGGTCGATCGAATCTGGTCACGGCAGCCACGGCGGCGCGCACCTGCTGCCGGACGGCACGACCAGCATGCCGATCCTCGGTCCGGCGTTGGACGGCACGCATGGCAACAAGGCGATCCACGCCACGGTCGAGGGCGTACGGCTGGATGGCGACGTCCACTGGGACCACGCCGTCGGGCCGATGCAGTTCCTGCCGTCCACCTGGCTCAAGTGGGGCGTCTCCGCCACCGGTGGGACACCGAACCCGGAGGACATCGACGATGCCGCGCTGACTGCCGCGAACTACCTGTGCGCACACAATCGTGACCTGTCCACTGTCGACGGCTGGCGCGCTGGGCTGGCGGCGTACAACGCTCCGGACGCGTACGCCGTCAAGGTCACCAACGCGGCCAACAAGTACGCGAAGGCCAGCCTCGGGTAGGCAACGGCGTCTGGCGAACGCGTCAAGCTCCTGGCTCAGGTTGGTTGGGCTGGTCGTCCGGTGGCCACGGATCGTCGAGCAGGCCGTCTCGGATGAGGCGGCGGGACTGCCCATTGTTGCGGTAACGCAGGGGGATGACCGAGAGCGGCAGGGGTTTGCCGGTGGTGCGTGATCGTGCACTCATTGGCCGTACGAGCGGTCGGGGTCCTGGCCCGCGAGCGATCCAGGTCGGCAGCGGTACCTCGATGTCGCGATACGGGTGGCCGATGGTGACGAGGATGTCGTTGAGGTCGATCGGGCCCTCCGCCACGTGCTGATGGTACGGCCGCTGTGGCACCCAGACGCCGGCCGGCCGGGCACCGAGCTACTCGACCGGCGTCAGCTCACCGGGCGTCGCCAAGGCCGCCAGCACCCGCTGGACCTGCAGCGCATCGGCGAACGACGGGCTCGGATCCGTACCGGTCGCGATCGCCTCGACCAGGTCGCGCACCTCGTGGGTGAACGTGTGCTCGTATCCGATGATGTGCCCCGGTGGCCACCACGCCGACATGTACGGATGCTGTGGCTCGGTGACCAGGATGCGGGTGAAGCCCTGCTCGGTCGCGGGCGCGGTGGCGTCGTAGAACTCGAGCTCGTCGAGCCGCTCGAGGTCGAACGCCGCCGAGCCGAGCGATCCGTTGATCTCCAGACGGAGTGCGTTGCGTCGTCCGGTCGCGAAGCGCGTCGCCTCGTAGCTCGCGATCGCGCCGCCGGACAGTCGCGCATGGAACAGCACCGCGTCGTCGACGGTCACGTCACCCATCTCGGTCGAGCCGCGCGTCAGTGGGCGCTGGTGGACGAACGTGTGAGTCAACGCGCTTACGGCGAGGATGTCCTGCCCGGTGACGAACTGCGTCAGGTCCACGATGTGCGCCCCGATGTCGCCGATCGCGCCCGACCCGGCCTGCTGTCGGTCCAGCCGCCACACCATCGGCGCGCTCGCGTCCGCGAGCCAATCCTGCAGGTACGCCGCCCGTACGTGCCGAATCGTGCCGAGCCGACCGGCCGCGATCAGGTTCCGTAAGTGGGTCACGGCGGGTACGCGACGGTAGTTGAAACCGCACATTGCCCGTACCCCCGCTTGTCGTGCCGTGTCCGCGGCCGCGACCATCGCCTCGGCCTCGGCCACCGAATTGGCCAGTGGTTTCTCGCACAGCACGTGCTTACCGGCCCGCAGCGCGGCGATAGAGATCTCGGCGTGGGTGTCGCCCGGTGTGCAGACGTCAACGAGGTCGATGTCGTCGCGAGCGACCAGGTCACGCCAGTCCGTAGTGTGTTCCTGCCAACCGAGTCGGTCGGCCGCGCGGGCTACCGCCGCGGCGTCGCGGCCGGCCACCGCGACCATCTCAACGTGCAGCGGCAGGTCGAACACCCGGCCAACGGTGCGCCACGCCTGGGAATGCGCGGCACCCATGAACGCGTAGCCGACCATGCCGACGCGCAACGTCTGACTCGACGTGACCACCTACGACCTCCCTGTAGCTCAGCTGTGAGACGTGCGCCCGGGATAACGGCTTGACGCTCGTCGTCGGTTGCCCGCCATATTCTTGCCGGTGGCGGTCACGACGGCGAGGTGCCGCCCGATGCACGGCGTCAGATGTTGACGCAGAACCGGGCGATCTCGAGGAGCGGCCATGACGGGGGCGGAGCGACACACGGCACTGCAGCGCGTCGCGCGGTTCTGTTACCGACGCAGACGGTTCGTGCTGCTCATGTGGGTGCTCGGCACGATCGCGGTGCTCGTACTCGGCATCACCTACGCGGCGGCCGCAGACAACGACTTCGCGGGCGGGTCGTCGGACTCCGGTCGCGCGCAGGCCATCCTGGCCGACCACTTCCCGTCGAGCAACGGCAGTTCACTGACCGTCGCGGTGCGCGCCGACCAGGGCGTCAACGCAGCCACCGTGCGGTCTCGCGTCGATCCGCTGCTCGCTTACGCCGCGTCGCTGCCGAACATCACCGGTGTCGCGTCGCCCTACGACCGTCCGGGACAGGTCAGCGCGGACGGCCGCACCGCGTTCGCCACGGTGCAGTCCGACCAGCCGCAAGTTCCGACCGCCGACATCAAGAATCTGATCAGCCGGTCGCGTGCCGCGAGCGGCAGCGGCATCACGTTCGCGGTCGGCGGTCCCGACGTGGTGTCGGTCGACACGCCGTACGGTGGTGCTTCGGACGGCATCGGCGGCGTGGCCGCGATGATCGTCATTCTGATCGCGTTCGGTTCGCTGCTCGCGATGGGCCTGACCATGGCCGCCGCGGTGTTCGGCATCGCCTCGGGACTCGCGCTGATCTTCCTGATCGGCCACCTGATCCCCGCGCCGTCCTTCAGCCCGATCGTGTCGACGCTGCTCGGCCTCGGCGTCGGCATCGACTACGCGCTGCTGATCGTGACGAGATATCGCGAACAGCTCGCCACCGGCGCCGAACCCGAGGATGCCACCGTGACCGCGCTGGCGACGGCTGGTCGGTCCGTCCTGTTCGCCGGCGCGACGGTGATCGTCGCGATGCTCGGGCTTTTCGTGATGGCGCAGCCGCTGCTGAACGCGACCGCGGTCGCCGCATGCGTGACGGTCGCCGCGACCATGGCCAGCGCGCTCACGCTGTTGCCCGCGCTGCTCGGCTTCGCCGGACGGAACATCGACCGCCTGCGGTTGCCCTACCTCGGGCGGACCGCGGCCCGGTCACCGGTCGCCGAGCGGTGGGCGCGCGCGATCCAACGCCGGCCGGTGACCGGTCTCGTGCTCGGTGCCTTGCTGATGCTGATCCTCGCCGCGCCCGCGCTGTCGATGCGACTGAGCTTCGAGGACAACACCACCGAACCGCACAATACGTCGGGTTACACCGCGCAGAAGATCCTGGCCGACGGGTTCGGTCCGGGCTTCAACGCGCCACTGATCATCGCGGCGACCGTGCCGTCCGGGGAGAGTCTCGATCAGGTTGCCAGGGCGGTGCACGCCACACCGGGTGTGGCGGCGGTGACGCCGGTGCAGCGCAGCAGCGATGGTGAGGCGGCGCTGTTCATCGCGTACCCGCGGACCGCGATACACGACGTCGCGACCACTAATCTCCTGCATCGGCTGCGCGACGACGTGATTCCGGCCGCGGTGGCGGGTACCGGCGTCGTGGTACATGTCGGGGGCCCGAACGCCGGTACGGTCGACTTCGCCGACGCGGTCGGCGTACGGCTGCCGTGGCTGATCACGGTGGTCATCGGGCTGTCGCTAATCCTGTTCGTGATCCTCGTCAGATCGGTGACCATCGCGCTCAAGGCGGCGCTGATGACGCTGTTGTCGACAGGCGCCGCATATGGCGTGCTGACCGCCATCGTGCAGTGGGGCTGGCTCGGTCACCAGCTCGGCTTCCCAGAACCGACGCCGATCACCACCTGGGTCCCGCTGTTCATCTTCCCGATCCTGTTCGGGCTTTCCACCGACTACGAGGTGTTCCTGATCTCCCGGATCCGCGAGGAATACGACGCCGGCGCCGACACCCGCGAGGCGGTCGCGCGCGGGCTCGCGCACACCGCGCGCATCATCACCGCGGCCGCCGCGATCATGGTTACCGTGTTCCTGTCCGTCCTCGCCACGCCGGAGATCGCGGTCAAGCAGTTCGGTCTCGGCCTCGGCATCGCGGTGCTGCTGGACGCGACGGTGGTGCGCATGGTCCTCGTCCCGTCGCTGATGGAGTTGCTCGGCGCGGCGAACTGGTGGCTGCCGAAGCCGGTTGCCCGCGTGTTGCCACGGGTGGCGGAGACCGGCCTGTCGGCGGGGTGACATCGCGTCGCCGGCGATCCGCGTACGGTTCCGGTGCGGAGGTGAGCGCATCCGTGTACGTCGACGTCAACGGCACCCGCTTGTGGTTCGACGTGGACGGCCCGCTCGTAGTGCCGAATGGTCCACGGATGCGCGAGCGGCCCACCGTCGTACTCATCCACGGCGGGCCGGGCAGCTACGACCACTCCTACTTCAAACCGCACTTCTCGCCGCTGACCGCCTGGGCTCAGGTGATCTACCTCGACCTGCGTGACCACGGCCGGTCCGATCGGCATTCGCTCGCCGACTGGACGTTCGAGACGTGCGGCGATGACGTGGCGGCGTTCTGCGACACGCTCGGCATCGCGTCGCCGGTCGTGCTCGGCCACTCGATGGGCGGCTTCGTCGCGATGCATTACGCGGTACGCCATCCGGCCCAGCCCCGGGCGCTGATCCTGCAATCCACCATGGCGCGTTTCGACCTCGATCGCATCGTGACCGCATTCCGTACGGCCGCCGGCGACGAGGTGGCCGAATTGGCGCGACGCGACTACGGCGGCGACACGGTCTCGGACGACGACTGGGCGCGCGTGTTCGCCGCGTTCGGCCCGTGTGTGCCCGATGCCGACGAGCTTGCGCGACGCGTACAAAATCCGGCGCTCGGCGAGCATGGCATGGCGCTCATGCGGGAGCTCGACGTCCTTGGCGCCTTGCCGAACATCGCCTGTCCGACGCTTGTCAGCGTCGGCGACCGAGACCCGATCACGCCGGTGTCGGCGTCGCAGGAGATCGTCGACGCGCTCCGACCCGGTGTCGGTGAGCTTGCCGTGATCGACCGAGCCGGACACTTTCCGTGGCTCGACCGTCCGGACGATTACTGGGCACAGATCGGTGCGTTCCTGTCGCGGGCCTAGCGGCGCGACCGCGGCGCCGCCCCGAGCAACGCGGCGCCGCCCCGAGCAACCGCCGCGACTCCCGTGAGTATCGCGCGAGCGACACCGCCTTGACCACGACGCCGTGTCGCTGCTGTGCTGGTGAACACGATGAACCTCGTGGAGCGCGCGACACAGCTCGACGAACTCTGTGCCGCGCTAGGTCGAGCCGGGCAGGGCCACGGCCTGTCCGTGCTGCTCTCCGGCGAGGCCGGCGTGGGCAAGACGAGCCTGTTGCGGGCGTTCACGGACCGCATCGGCGCGAAGGCGCGGGTCTTCGAGGGCCGTTGCGACGAGCTGTCCACCCCGCGGACTCTTGGGCCGTTCCGTGACATCGCACGCGACTGCGGCGGCCGGCTCGGAGACGCCGCCATCGACGATCGGGACTCGTTCATCGACGCGCTGGTCGCCGAGATGGGATTCGCGCAACGGCCGGCGGTGGTGATCGTCGAAGACGCGCACTGGGCCGACCACGCGTCGCTGGACATCATTCGATATCTCGCGCGCCGGATGGCGACCCTGCCCGCATTGCTCGTGGTCAGCTATCGCGACGACGAACTGTCCGACGACCACCCGCTCCGGCTCGTGATCGGGTCGCTCGCCGGCACCGCGGTGTTGCGCATGCCGTTGGTCGGGCTGTCCGACGAATCGGTCGCCGAACTCGCGCGCGCCGCCGGTCTGGCGCCGGACACCATCGTCGCCACCGTCGGTGGCAACCCGTTCTACCTCAGCGAGGTGCTCGCCGAGCCGGTTGCCGCGGTGCCCGCCTCGGTGCGCGACGCGGTGCTCGCGCGTGTGCTGTCGTTGCCGGTGGCCTGCCGAATGGCTCTGGAACAGCTCGCCGTCGTACCGACCGAGGTCGAGACGTCGCTGCTGGCCGCGTTGGTGGACGATCCCGCCGTACTCGAGCCGGCCGAGCGCCGGGCCATGGTGACGATCGGATATCACGGCCTTCGCTTCCGGCACGACATCGCGCGGCGCGTCATCGAGATGTCCATGTCGCGCAGCCGCCAGGCGGCCGCACACCGTCGGGTGCTCGAAGCGCTAGTGGCGGCCGGCGCCGAATCGTCGCGGCTGGTTCACCATGCGCTCGGGGCGGGCGACGAAGACGCCGTCGCGCGGTTTGCGTTTTCGGCCGCCACCGAAGCGGCGCACGCGAAAAGCCATGCCGAGGCGATGGCGTTCGCGCGGCTCGTCCTGGATCGCGGTGACAACCTGTCGAGCACCGAACGGGCCACGTTGCACGGCATCGCGGCGAGCGCGCTGCACGACCTGAATCGCTTCCCGGAGGCGGCGGCGCACGCCGACGAAGCGGTCAAGGCATGGCACGAGGCGGGTACGGCGCCGGCCGGTCTCGCCGAGGCGCTGCTCATCTCGGCGCGCATGAGCACGCTGCTCGCCGACCCAGCCAGCGCGCGCGCCAAGTCGGTGCGCGCGGTGGAGATCCTCACGCCGCTCGGTCCGAGCCGCATGCTCGCACTCGCCTACAGCACGATCGCATCGCGGGACACGTTGCTCGGCGAGTTCGAGGACGCGGAGTTGTGGTCGGAGCGCGCATTGAACATGGCCGCCCGGGTCGGCAGCGACGACGTACTGGCGCACGCGCTCGGGTACCGGGGAGTCGCCAAGGCGACGCTCGGCGACGCGTCCGGCATGGACGACCTGAAGGAGGCGGTGGCCGCGGCTCTGCGGCTCGACCTCGCGGACTACGTCACCGTGTCGGCGCACAATCTGTCGGTCATGTTGGTCCGTGGCGGGCGATTGGCCGAGGCGAAGGAATATCTCGACATCGCCGAGCGGGTCGCGGCCGAAAATCGGCTCGGCGCGGCGCGATATCGCATCGAGGGCCAGCAGTGTCACTTGGTGATGCTGCAGGGATCGTGGGACGAGGCCGAGCGGCGGTTGCGACGGTTGCTCGACACCGCCGACGACGCCGGCGCCAACGCGGTCAACCCACTCTGTTTCCTCGGCCGCATCCGCGCGCGTCGCGGCGACCCGGTCGCCGCCGACTTCATCGCGCGTGCGTGGGATCTCGCGGCGGCGTGCGGCGAGGACCAGAAGCGCTCCATCGCAGCGGGTGCTCGGATGGAGTTGAACTGGCTGACCGGTGACCTCGCCGCGGTACGAGCAACCGGCGCCGAGTTGCTGCCCGTCGCGATACGCACCCGGCACCACCTGGTGCGCGGCGAGGTGCTGCGCTACCTGCGGCGGGCGGGTGTCGACGTCGCGCCGTTCCCGGAGTGCCCCGCTCCGTTCGCGGCCGGGATCGCCGGCGACTGGGATCGCGCCGCGCGGCTCTGGGAAGAGGAAGGCAATCCGTACGAACGCGCGCTCGAACTCAGCGAGTCGCCGGACCCGACGACGGTCACGGTGGCCCTGGAGATCCTCGACCGACTCGGCGCGGTCGCGACGGCGTCGATCATCCGGCGACGGCTGCGCAGTGCAGGCGTGGCCGGCGTGCCCCGCGGACCGCGATCGACGACCCGCGCGAATCCCGGCCGGCTGACTGACCGGCAGCTCGAAATCCTGGCGCTGCTCGACGCGGGGTGCACGAACAGCGAGATCGCGGAGCGGTTGTTTCTGTCCACGCGAACTGTCGACAATCACGTATCCACCCTGCTCAGGCGGCTCGGTGTCACGTCGCGACGGGATGCCGGCGCGGTCGCGGCGCGTGCCGGCCTACTGCGCCGCGACGGCGAGCCGGGCTAACCGCATGGCGACGGTCCGCGGCGCCGAGCCGGGCTAGCTGCGCCGAGCCGGGCTAGCTGCGCCGCGACGGCGAGCCGGGCCAAGCGTGCCGCCCGACCTACCTAGCCGCCAAAACTAGGTACCCGCTGTCGGCAATCTGAGTATCCGTGGCTCATGCCGGCCACCGGCCGCACGTCGCACCCTGACCAGCAAGCGAACCGAATGATGTCGGTTCGCGTGACTGCTGGCCTGGGAGGCTGAACGTGAGAGGTCCGCTCATGACCGCAACAATCGTCGAGTCCTTGCTCGAAGACAGCCCGGAGTTCCAACGCGAGGCATTCCGCCTCGACGCCGTACCCGAACCGTCGCAGCTGCCCGGACGGCGGTGCCCGGAGCCGAGCTGCGGCGCACCGGCCACCGTCATCGACCGGTTCGTGCTGGACTCCACCGACGGTCCCGTCGTCGTATTGAAGACGCGGTGCTCGCGCCGGCACTGGTTCACCGTGCCGGAGGACCAGTTGAACCCGGCGTACCGCGACGGGTCCGCGACGTTCGAGGAACAGCACGCGACATGGTGAGCCCGCTGTCCGGCTCTGCGGTCTCCGTTCGGCCACTGGCCGACGAGGCCGCGGCGCCGCACCAGGCCGCGGCGCAGGACGAGGCCGTGACGGACCTGATCGTACGCATCCGTGCCGGCGTGATCGGCGAGGGCGACGTACTCGACGGGCCGTACGGGCCGCGCCGGCTGACGTACGCCGACTTCACCGCGTCCGGGCGGGCACTGGACTTCGTCGAGAACTACATCCGCGACACCGTCTTGCCGACGTACGCGAACACGCACACCGAAGCGTCGGCGACCGGACTGCGTACCTCCCGGTTGCGCGAACATGCCCGACAGGTGATCCACGAGGCGGTCGGCGGGGGTGTGGACGACCTCGTTATTTTCTGCGGCTCCGGCTCGACCGCGGCGGTCGACAAGCTGACCAAGCTGCTGCCGCTTCCGGCTGCCGACCGGCAGGCCGACCTTCTGCCAGGGGAGCGGCCGGTCGTGCTGGTCGGGCCGTTCGAGCATCATTCCAACGAGTTGCCCTGGCGCGAATCCGCCGCCGAGGTCGTCGCGATCGGAGAGGACGCCGCCGGGCACATCGATCTCGCCGACCTCAGGGCGCGGCTCATCGAGTTCGCGAACCGTCCGTTCGTGGTAGGCGCGTTCTCGGCGGCGTCGAACGTCACCGGCATCATGTCCGACACCGACGCGGTCTCTGCGTTGCTGCACGAGCATCGCGCGATTGTCGTGTGGGACTACACCGCGGCGGCGCCGTACCTGCCGATCCGCATGGGTCCGAGCCGGAGCGACGCAACGGACTGGAAGGACGCGGTCGTCTTCTCGCCGCACAAGTTCATCGGCGGACCGCAGACGCCCGGCGTGCTGGTCGTCCGCCGTGAGCTGGTGGTCAACAACGTGCCGAGCACGCCAGGCGGCGGCACGATCGCGTTTGTCGACCCGGGCGGCGCGCTCTACCTCGACGATCCGATCGCCCGCGAGGAGGGTGGCACGCCGGCGATCGTGGAGTCGATCCGCGCCGGGCTCGTCGTGGCACTGCGCCAAGCGGTGGGTACGGATGCGATCGCCGCCCGTGAATCGCGGTGGTGCCGACGCGCACTGGCCCGTTGGTCGCTCAATCCACACCTGGAGATCCTTGGTAACCAGGACGCCGCGCGCCTGCCGATCATCTCGTTCCGCGTGCACCGCCATGGTCGCGTGCTCCACCACAACTTCGTGGTCGCGGTCCTCAACGACCTGTTCGGGATCCAGGCGCGGGGCGGTTGCTCGTGCGCGGGACCCTACGGTCACCGCCTGCTGTGCATCACGCCGCTGCGCTCCGCGGCGCTTCGTCGCCAGGCCGGCCGTGGCTATCTCGGCATCAAGCCGGGTTGGGCGCGGGTGAACTTCAACTACTTCATCTCGGACGCGGTCGGCGACTACATCATCGCTGCGGTCGACCTGGTCGCCACGTACGGCCATCGGCTACTGGCCGACTACACGTTCGATCCACGCAGCGGCCAGTGGCGGCACCGGTCGCGTACCCCGGACGAGCCGATCGCGCTCGCGGAATCGCTGCTGAGCCAGATGCGTGGCGCGGTATCGCCCGCGCGGCAACGCTTCGGTGAGGACATGCTGGCCGGCCATTTCGCTGACGCGCTGGCCTTCCTCGCGACGCGACCCGACCAACTCGTCGATCGTCCGAGCGGGCTGCCGCCCGAGCTCGAGGAGTTGCGCGAGTTCCACCTGCTGGCGAATTGCCTGGACACCGAGCCGTCACTGGCCGTATAGACCGTCTGTGGCGCGCGGTTGCCGGCTGCGTTCTGGTCACGTTGCTGTCAGCCGTCCGCCATGCGGAGCGCGCTAAGTGTTCACTCGACGTCCGAATACTCGGCGCCATGCTCACACGTCGATTGTTTCTACGGCTCATGGGCGCGTCCGCTGGCGCCGCCGCACTGACCGGCCCGGAGCTGCTGTCGAGTGCGGCCGCGGCGGCCACGCCCGCGATGAAGCCGCACGGCTCCAAGGGGATCGAGCACGTCGTGATCCTGATGATGGAGAACCGGTCGTTCGACCACTTCCTCGGCTGGTTGCCCGGCGCCGACGGCCGCCACGACATGACGTTCCCATCGCCGGACGGCAACGTCTACCCGAACTATCCACTCGCGCCGGATTTCCAAGGTTGCGGATACAGCGACCCGGACCACAGCTGGGAAGGTTTCCTCGTCCAGCGCAACTTCGGCAAGATGGACGGCTTCCTGCAGCGGCCGACCGCGCCGGCCGGCAACCCGGGCGTCACGCTGGCCGCGGCGAACACCTTCCCGATCGGCTTCTACACGAACTTCGAGCACGACCATGGCCACAAGCGCAAGGCCGTGCCGGACCTGCCGGTCATCGGTGCGCTGGCGGAGAACTACACGGTGCTCGACCGCTACTTCTGCTCGTTCGCCGGCGAGACGTTCCCGAACCGCTTCTATCAGCACGCCGCGCGCACCGACCGGGACCACAACAGCAGCACGATCTCGGCGCTGCCGTCGATCTGGGATCAGTTGTCCCCGATACCGAATACGCAGGGCGTCCCGACCGGCGGTTACTTCTTCCGCGACCTGCCGTTCCTCGCGCTGTGGGGCCTCAAGTATTTCCCGTTCTGGCATCCGTTCGCGCCCGGTGACACCGACGCGCTCGGCATCCCGGTCACCACACCGTCGTTCCTCGACGTGGTGGCGCAGGGTGCGCTGCCCAACGTGAGCTTCGTGGACCCGTCGTTCGACACCGAGGGCAACGGTACGTCGGGCGACGACCACCCGCTCGGCGACATCCGGCTCGGCGAGCGGTTCATCGCCGACACCTACCACGCGCTGTCGGACGCGGGCTACCTCGACAACACGGTGCTGATGGTCACGTTCGACGAGTGGGGCGGCTTCTACGACCACGTAGCGCCGCCGAGCGTCATCGACAACACCGACCCGAACACCGTCGACCACACCGGCGACAGCACGACGCCGACCGACGGTGAGCTGATCCCCGACTACCGCCAGCTCGGCTTCCGGGTACCCGCGATTGTCGTGTCGAACCTTGCGCCGGCCCGCGTCGTCCACCATGGTCCGTTCGAGCACACGTCCACGTTGAAGCTGATCGAGACTACGTTCGGCCTGCAGTCGATGACCGCGCGCGACGCGAACACCGAGGACCTGGGCCAGGTGTTGGACGACAAGCCACGGCATCCGGTCAAGGCCGGTACGGTGCCGACTAGTGCCCAGGTGCCGGGGCCGGCGAACGCCGCCGCGGCGGTGTGCAGCGCCTCGAGCGTGCAGTCCGTGTCGCCACCGCCGAGAATCCTCGGGGTACACCCGCCGCACCCGCACGCGCCCGTACAGCTGGGTTCGCCGGGTGCCGGAATGGTCGCGTTCGGCCGGGAGCACCGCGAGAACCAGTCACAGTAGGGCAGCGCATGGCGCTCGCTGCCTCGCGAACCCGCGGGCAGCAAGCGTCGGCGCTCGGGTCATGACAGCTAGGCGAACGCTGTGAGACCGGGCGTCGACGGTTTCGATCTTTTCGGTAACACTGGCCTCATGAGTCGCGCACGTGTCAGCCGTCCCCTCGCGTTCACCGGAGTCGCGCTGGCCGCGATCATCGGCGTTACCGCTTGCTCATCCCCGCCTGCGATCAATACGGCGAGTCACAACGTCGCCGCTACGTCCGGTGCGACGCCGTCGATCTCGCCGTCTGCAAGCGGTACGTCGTCGCCGGGCGCCACCGCTTCGGCCAGTCCGGGGCCGACCACGCCGCCCGCCGCGCCGCCACCGCCGCCGATCTCGCTCGTCAAGCTCAAGGAGGGCAGCAAGGGAGCGGCCGTCACGCAGTTGCAGCGGAAGCTGACCGACCTCGGATACTGGGCCGGCAAGATCGACGGCAAGTTCGGCGACGCGACTCAGCAGGCGGTGTTCGCACTGCAGAAGGCGGCCGGCATCAAGGCGACCGGTACGGTCTCGAGCGCTACCGCACGCGCACTCGACGCCGGGGTGCGACCGAAGGCGCGCAGCACGTCGGGCACGCTGATCGAGGTCGACCTGAAGCGCGACCTGGTGCTGTTCGTCGTCGGTGGCCAGGTCAAGTACATCCTGAACACGTCCACCGGCGGTGGCTACACGTTCACCGAACACGGCCAGCGTGAGGTCGCCGTGACCCCCCGCGGCCGGTTCAAGACGTACCGAACCATCGACGGACCGGACAACGGCCCGTTGGGTCTGCTGTGGCGCCCGCGGTTCTTCGACGGCGGGGTCGCCATCCACGGCGACAGCTATGTGCCTGCGCATCCCGTGTCGCACGGCTGCGTACGGATCAGCAACGAAGCGATCGACTGGGTCTGGTCGATGAATCTCGACCCGATCGGCACGACGGTTTGGGTCTACCGCTAGCCGTCACGGCAGCCAGACCGGCCGCGTTCCCGGATTCCACGCGGGCGCTGCCGGTACGTGCCTATATTCGGGTTTCGCAATTTCACGCTCAGATCGCTCGGCATGACCGAGGTCGGTCGCCGAGTATCCCCAGCGGAGGTGAGCGCCATGCCGACGTACGTCAGTCTGATCAACTGGACCGAACAGGGCATCCACGAGTTTGCGAGCTCCACCGACCGCGCCGATGCCGCGAAGGCCCTGGCGCAGCGGATGGGCGGAAAGATCACCGGCATCTATTGGACGGTCGGCGAATATGACCTCGTCAGCATCGCGGAGTTCCCGGACGACGAGACCGGCACCGCGTTCCTGCTCGGGCTCGGCGCGCAAGGCAACGTCCGCACCAAGACGCTGCGCGCGTTCGACGCCGACGAGTTCACGAGCATCGTCGGCAAGCTCGGCTGAGACCATTTCGCGCTACGAAACCGAGGTGCCAAGCCGCGGGCCCAAGCCGCGGTCACCGAGACGACGCCGTGAGCCGGTTGTCGGTTGCCGTCCATAGGGTGTGGGCATGGTCGACCGGCTCCCGTTCCCGACCCTGCTCTCGCAGGCACTCGTCGCCTTCACCATCGAGTTCGACAACGAGTTCGAACATCGGATGCCACATCGCACGGCGGTTGGCGGTAGCAACCGTGGGCCGTGGCTCACGTCGATGGCGATGTGGTCGAACTTCATGCGCCTGATACCCGACGGCGGTGTTCCGCTCCACGAGATGCGCGGCCCGGCGCGGATCACGAACCTCGGTGGTCTCGAGCGTTGGGGATACGTGACCGTCGAGCCGGCGGATCGGCCGGCCGCGGAGCGGTGGGTGCGGCTGACGCGTGGCGGTCGCGCTGCGCAACGCGTGTGGCGGCCGCTGGCGGACGAAATCGAGCAACGATGGCGGGAGCGATTCGGCGACGTTGTCATCGACGATTTGCGGGAAGCCTTGTCGGCGTTCGCTGATCCGAGCCTGCCCCGCTATCTGCCGGTCGTCGGCTACGCGGACGGCATGCGCTCCGACCACGTACGAGACGTGCCCGGCGCGCCGCCGGAGGACCTCGCTGCCTTGCTCTCGCAGGTGTTGCTGTCGTTCACGCTCGATTACGAAGCCGAGTCCCAATTGTCTCTGCCGATGAGCGCAGACGTGCTGCGGGTGATCGCGTCCGACGGAACACCGGTTCGCGATCTGCCGGGGCTGTCCGGCGTCTCGAAGGAGGCGATCGCATCGTCGCTTGGCTTCCTGTCGCGTCACGGTCTTGTCGAGGTGGCGGCGGAGCCAACGCGACGGACGAAGGTCGCTCGGCTGACCACGAACGGCGCGAAGGCACGAGCACGGCACCCGCGCATCGTTGCCGCCATCGAGGACCGCTGGCGCACGCGAGCGGCCCGGGACGTCGACCGCGTGCGCAGTGCGCTCATCACCGGCGAGCGGCTGGCACTCGGGCTGCGGCCGTACCCGGATGGTTGGCGAGCGCACAATCCGTACCGAGCGCGAACCGAAGCGATGCTGGCCGACCCCGCCGCGGCACTGCCGCATCAGCCGATGGTGCTGCATCGGGGCGGGTATCCGGACGGCAGCTGAGGTCACGGCCTTGTCGGCGAGCGGTCCGATGACGATGATCATTGACATGCGGACGATGCGTACGCCGGACGAGCGCTTCGATGACCTTCCGGACTTCGACTTCACGGCACACTACGCAGACGTACCCGACGGCAGCGGCGGGACGCTGCGGATGGCGTACGTCGACGAGGGATCCGGGCCGGCCGTGCTGCTGTTGCACGGCGAGCCGTCGTGGTCCTTTCTCTACCGGCACGTCATCCGGATCCTGGCCGGCGCCGGCTTTCGAGCCGTGGCACCGGATCTGGTCGGCTTCGGCCGGTCGGACAAGCCGGCGGAAGTGGCCGACCATACGTACGCGCGGCACGTGGCGTGGACCACCGCGCTGGTCATCGACACGCTCGGACTGCGCGACATCTGCCTGGTCGGCCAGGACTGGGGCGGGCTGATCGGGCTGCGGATGCTGGCCGCGATTCCGCACCGCTTCGCGTCGGCGGTGGTCGCCAACACCGGCCTGCCGACCGGCGACGCCGAGATGCCGCAGCAGTGGCACCGGTTCCGTACGTCGGTGCGTGCCAGCGCATCGCTGGACATCGCGAGGTACGTCCAGTCCGGCTGTGTGACGACGCTCGCCGACGACGTACGAGCGGCGTACGACGCGCCGTTTCCGGACGAGTCCTTCAAGGCCGGTCCGCGTGCCATGCCGGACCTGGTGCCGATCCGGCCGGACGACCCGGCGTCGGCAGCGAACCGCGCCGCATGGTTGGTGCTGCGCGCATGGCGCAAGCCGTTCCTGGTCGCGTTCAGCGACAGCGATCCGATCACTGGGCCGATGGCACCGCGGTTCACCCGGCTGGTGCCCGGCGCCCGCCATCGCGACCATCCGGTCATCGCGGGCGCCGGGCATTTCCTCCAGGAAGACGCGCCGGATCGATTCGGCGACGCCATCCTGACCTTCCTCGGACCGGCCGGCTGATTCTGCTCGACCCCGGCGGCCGGAACGGTCAGCCGCCGAGTGCCCAGAACGCACACTTGTGTACGGCGGCAAAGTCCGTCTCTGCCTGTGGCGTCGGCGGGGTCAACGACTCCATCCGCTGACTCGCGGTGGTGAAGTTCGGCCACGGCGGCACCGACGGCGACGACGGGAAGCCGAACCGGGCGAACGTCGTCCAGTACGCCCGCATGGCGGACGCGAGTTGGCGCTGCGCCGCTGTGAGCGTCGCGGGGAACGCGGCCGTCAGACCGAACAGGTACTGGATCTCCGACGCGTGTGCCGCTCCGTACGGGAACCCGACCGGAGGCAGGAACAGCTGCGGCGCGTTCTCGTCGTTGAACTCGTACGCGAACGTCGGCACGTAGTTCGACACGGACTGGTCGACGGTCAGTGCCGGGCAGGCGAAGATCGCGTCGGTGCCGACCGCGCCGAGCGCCTCCGACGGGCTGGGGAATGCGCTCAGCGGGTACAACGCCGCGATCGCCGCCGCGACGGCCGGCGGCACTCCGAGCGTCGACGAGATCATCGCCGGGTAGTTCGCGGCGGTGACCGGCGCGCCCTGGAGTGCCGAAAGCGCCACGAACAGCCGCCACTCGTCGTGGTTCGAGCCATTGACGACGGGCACCCGGTTGAACTGGCCACTGACCAGCGCCGGCTTGATCGACTGGGTCAGCACGTCGCCGTCGACGTTGGGTGTGTAGCCGGCGGCGTTCTGATTTGCGAGGATCGTCGCGACCGGGACGCCGCGCAGGCACGCGGCGGTCTGGTCGGCGCAACCGACCTGGGTTGCGAATGACTCACCGGCCGACTCGGCGGCGGCGAGCGACGTGGTGCTGAGGGCGTAGGCGCCACTCTCCACGATCGCGCGGTCGAACAGGCCGTGCGCACGCGGAGAAACGAGTTGCGACAGGACGCTGAGGCCGCCGGCCGACTCGCCGAAGATCGTCACGTTGTGCTTGTCGCCGCCGAAGTGGACGATGTTCGACTGCACCCAGCTCAGCGCGGCCTGCTGATCTATCAGACCGTAGTCACCAGACGATCCGTCGGCGGCGGCAAGCGCGGGATGGGCGAGGAAACCGAGCGCACCGAGCCGGTAGTTGATCGTCACCACGACCGCCCCATCCGCGACGAGCTGGGTCGGGTCGTAGTCGTTGCTCTCCCCGGTGACCAGCGCACCGCCGTGGATCCATACCATCACCGGGCGCTTTGGTCCCTGGTGGACGTTCGTCGGCGTGTACACGTTCAGGTATAGGCAGTCCTCCGACGTGGTGGCCTGCCCGAAGGGCGACGGCGACTGCGCGCAGTGCGGCGCGAACTGGGTCGCGTCGCGCACGCCATGCCAGCGCGCGGCCGGCTGCGGCGGCTGCCAGCGCAACGCACCAACCGGCGGCGCGGCGTATGGCACACCGAGGAACTCGTCGACGGTGCCGGCGGTCTTACCGAGCACCGCGCCGCCCGCCGTCTGGATCACCGGCGCGGCGTTCGCGCCCTGGTCGACGGTCGAGGCGCTCGCGCTCACCGCGGTCAAGCTCGCGATCAGCGAACCCATCGCGACGGCCGCAAGCCCGATCCGGGTGCGTGGCCGCCGGCCGATCCCAACTCCGAACATCGCTTGTCTCCATCTGGCGTGCGGTGCGACAACGTGGGAGTTCGCGGCCTACATCGAGCGAGCGCGGCGGCGATGGACAGGCGGGGAGCGACGAAACGGACCGGCGCGTCGCATCAATGCAGTGTCAATGCAAATTGTTTGACGACGTCACGCGACAGTCAAGGGCATCGAACCCTCGCTGCTCGACACGAGCGACCGCGGGCGACCGCGAGGAGCGGTTGGCGCACGCGGGCGTGCCCGCCGCATTGTCGTGCCTGCGCACTACGCTCGTGCGGTGGCTCCTGCATTCCGTCGCGATTGGTACGCCGATCTGTCGCCCGGCGCACGACTGTTGCTCGTCGAGCGTGATGCGCTCCTGCCGATCCTGCGCGCGCTGCCGGCCGACGACTTCGACCGTGCGACGTCGTTACCGGGCTGGGCGATCCGCGATGTCCTGGCCCATTGCGCGGCAGCCATGACGATGGCGGCGAGCGGCACGATGCACGGGTTCACACCGCAGGAGAACCAGCGTGACGTTGACGGGCGACGCGACTGGCCGATCCCGACGCTGCTCACCGAGCTGGCCGGCGGGTACGAAGGGACAGCGGCCGCCATCGCGCACGCCAACGGCCGGCTCGACGGACTCGCGCTCGGCGAGTGGACGCACGGCGGCGACGTTCGCGAGGCGCTCGGCCGGTCGGACGCGTACGCGAGCGAGGGGCTCGACGATGCACTCACGCTTGCCGAACGCCTGAGCAGCCGGTCGCGATCGGTGATTCCGCGCACCGACGTTCGGCTGCCGGACCGGGTGCTGCGACTGGGCCGGATCGATGACGCGTCCGGCGCCACTGGGTCTGGCGCCACAGGCTCCGACGCGACGGGTACGGCGACGCTCGAGACCGATTCCGCCACGTTCATCCGCATGCTGGCCGGCCGCTCGCCGGATCCGAGCCGGTACCGGCTGCACGGCGCCGATCCCGCGCGATACCTCATGTTCGGCTGATGGTCGACAGTCGGATGGTTGACACTTCGCGCCGATGACCAACGGGTGCAGCGGTGCCTGCGGATACGCCGGCCGGACAGTTCCACCTACGAGTGAACGACACGCCGTGTAGTGGCGTGTCACCGGAATACTGTCGCCCATGGATCAGGGCTACTCCGCCTACGAGGTCAGCGCGTGGTGCAGCGCAGTTGACCAGCTACACGACTATGCGATCCGGCGTGCGTTCTCGCGGCGGGACGTGGAGCACGCGGTCGGCGCCGAGATATCACGGTGGGGCTTTGTCGGCGCACCAATGCCGGTGCTACTGATGATGACGCGGGCGATCGAGGCGGGGTACGCGTTCGCGCTGCGCGACGTGCGCGAAGGACGGTACGACCGCGAGATTGCCCAGTGGCGCGGCGGCGAGCGCAGTCAGCCGCCCACGCAACGGTCCTAATCGGGAACTACGGGGGAGACAGCCGGTCGAACACACCAGGCGGGGTCGGTCTGCGGCACGACCGCCATCACATGCCTCGGCTAACGGAGAATCTCCGGCGTCTGCCACTTGCCGCCGAGCACGGTCGCGGTGAGGAATGCGAACACCGTGTCGTACCAGACCTTGGCGTGCTGCGGCGACAGCACCCAGTGGTTCTCGTCGGGGAAGTAGAGGAACTTGTGCGGCGTGGTGCCGTCGGCCGACAGGTGCCGCTCGGACAGCTCGGCCCACAGCCGCAGACCCTCGCCGATCGGCACCCGGTAGTCCCGATCGCCGTGGATCACCAGCATCGGTGTGGTGATCGCGTCGACATGACGGTGCGGGCTGTTCGCGAGCGCGCGCTCGGGCGTGAGCTCCCGCCGCCAGTAGTGGTACGCATCCGTGGTCGGTCCGAACTGATCCAGCGCCCAGAGGCTCGCGTGCGTCACGATGCCCTTGAAGCGGTCGGTGTGCCCGGCGACCCAGTTCGCCATGTAGCCGCCGAACGAGCCACCCATCGCACCGGTCCGGGTGGCGTCGATGTCATCGCGTGCTTCGGCGGCATCCGTCACGCGCATCAGGTCGGTGTAGGGCGAACCGCCCCACGAACCCCAGCCGCGCTGGATGAAGTCCCACCCGTACCCGGTGGATAGCGCCGGATCCGGCAACAGCACCGCATAGCCCTGCGCCGCGGCGAGCCACGGGTTCCATCGCCATGCCCAGGCGTTCCACGAACCCAGCGGCCCGCCGTGAATCCACAGCAGCAGTGGTGCCGGCGACTCCGCGGACGCGCCGTCCGGCAGCACCAGCCAGGCGCGCAGCGCGCTGCCGTCCTCGGCGATCGCGGTGACCTCGTTGAGCGTTCCCGGCATCGTGAGCTTTGGTGCCGGACCGTTGAGGAAGGTCGGCTGCTGGTTCGGCGTGGAGGCGGCCACCCGTACGGGTGCCGGCGGCGCATCGATCGCGGCGCGCATCGCGTAGACGTACCGGCCGTCCGGCGAGACCTGCGGATCCGAGTACGCACCCTGGTCGCCGGTGAGCCTCGCCACCGCGCCGGTCGTCGCGTCGACGCGGAACAGCGGTGCGCCGCCGCCGTCGTCGGCGGACACGATCAACGCCGAACCGTCCGGCGTCCACACCGGTCGCGACGGCCAGCGGTCCCAGTCCTTGGTGAGATCGCGCGAGTCGCCGGTGGCCAGATCGACGAGCGCGATCCAGATGTCCGGCGCGGTGTCGGCGGTGTCGCGCCGGAACACCGACACCGCGATCGTCGCGCCGTCCGGTGAGATACGTGGCCCGCCGTACTCGAAATCGGGGTCTCCGAGCAGTACCCGGCGTTCGCCGCTGGCCACGTCGATCACGACCAGGCCGTCCCGGCTGCCGCCCTGCTCGGGCAGCGCCCATGAGCTGATCACGGTCGTGCCGTCCGGCGTGATGTCGTAGGCCGGCTCGCCCGAGGCTAGCGCCCGCTCCGCGTCCGGCGTGATGTCCTGCAGGGTCACCTGCTCGGGGTCGGCTCCTGGCGCGCCATCACCGGACGGGCGTGCGCCGACGAACAAGCGAGGGCTGTCCGGGCCGATGTCGTGGTCCCAGTAGCGGATCGGGTACGTCTCATGCAGGATCGCGGACACCTTGCGGTCCTTGCGCTCCTTGCGGCGCTTCTCGTCGTCCTCGCGCGTGACGGCGCCGGGCAGCGTTGCCGAGCTGACCAGGATCGTGCCTGATTCGGCGGCCACCACGACACCGGACACACCGCCCGGCCGGGTGGCGATCACGCGCGCCTCGCCGCCACCGGCCGGAAGCTGCCAGAGCGCGGCCTTCTCGTCGTCGGAATCTTCGGCGGCCGGATCCGGCCGCGCGCTGACGAAGGCGATCGAGCCGTCCGGCAGGAACGCCGCGCCGGACTCGCCCTTCGCGCTGCGGGTCAGCCGCCGCGCTGGGCGAACGCCTGCCGGGTCAACCTCCCAGAGCGCATTGACATAGCGGGTCTTCTTGGGGTCGAGAGTGGCGACCGAGGTGATCAGTCGCGAGCCGTCGGGGCTCAGCACCAGCCCACTCACGCGCGGTAGCGCGATGAAGTCGTCGAGCTGGTGGAACGGAGAGTTGTCCGGTTGGGGCATATCGGAGTCGGTCACCCGTCTCTCCTATCATGCTGTGCTTAGAGGCGTCCAACCCGTTCGGGACGGGGGAGTGCGATGCTGCGAGTCGCTCGGGTCTACACGGCACCGGCACCGGATGACGGCGACCGCGTGCTCGTCGACGGGCTGTGGCCGCGTGGCCTACGCAAGGAGACCGCGCACATCGATCAGTGGTACAAGCAGGTCGCGCCGTCGGCCGAGCTGCGGAAGTGGTACGGCCACCGACCGGACCGGTTCGCCGAGTTCGAACGGCGATACCTTACCGAGCTGGCCGACCCGGAACGCAGCGCGGCGGTCGCCGACCTGCGCCGCCGCGCGAAATCCGGCACCGTGACACTGCTGACCGCGACATCCGATGTCGCGCTGAGCCACGCCAGGGTGCTCGCCGCCGCGGTGAAGCGCGCGAAGTAGCGCCGCCGCTGCCGCTTGCCGACGCTCGCGTGTGCCGACGCTCGCGCTCGCCGAGGCTTGAGCTACTGCGGGACGCCGCGCGCGAGATGGTAGTACGCGAGATTCTGGCGTACCTCGCGGACGAAGCCCCGGACCGTCGTGTCCGCGTCGATCACCAGCAGCTCCGTACCGAGCATCTCGGCGAGGTCGACGAGTTCCTCGACGCTGATCGCTTGCGACAGCACGGTGTGGTGCGGACCGCCGGCGAACAGCCACGACTCCGCCGAGGTGGCAAGGTCCGGCCGCGGCCGCCACACCGCGCGCGCGACCGGCAACCTCGGCAGCGGCTCGTCCGGTGGCACCACGTCCACCTCGTTGGCGACCAGGCGGAAACGGTCGCCGAGATCGCACAGCCCGAGGACGACACCGGGACCGGCCGCGCCGTCGAAGACGAGCCGCACCGGATCCTCGCGACCGCCGATGCTCAGTGGGTGGATCTCGCAGCTCGGCATGTCGGCGGCGATGCTCGGGCACACCTCGAGCATGTGCGCGCCGAGGATCTTCTCGCGACCCGGCGTGAGCTCGTAGGTGTAGTCCTCCATGAACGACGTGCCGCCCGCGACACCCGTTGCCATTGCCTTGAGCGTGCGCACCAGGACGGAGGTCTTCCAGTCGCCCTCCGCACCGAACCCGTACCCGTCGGCCATCAGTCGTTGCACCGCGATGCCGGGCAGCTGCCGCAGCCCGCCGAGGTCCTCGAAGTTCGTGGTGAACGCGTGAAAGCCGCCGACATCGAGAAAGTCACGGAGGCCGGCCTCGATGCGAGCGGCGTAGCGCAGCGACTCGTGCCGGTCACCGTCCTTGCCGAGCTGCGGGTCGAGCCGGTATGCGTCCTGGTATTCGGCGACCAACGCGTCGACGGCGGCATCGGACGCGGCATCGACCGCGGCGACGAGATCGTTCACGCCGTAGGTGTTCACTGAGACGCCGAAGCGCAGCTGTGCCTCGACCTTGTCGCCTTCGGTCACGGCCACATCCCGCATGTTGTCGCCGAACCGCGCCAGCCGAAGCGCGTGCATCTCGTCAAAGCCGCGCGCCGCGCGAGCCCATGCTCCGATGCGTCGTGTCACGCGCGGATCGCTGACGTGCCCGGCGACCGTCTTGCGGCGCACCCCGAGCCGGGCCTGGATGTAGCCGAACTCGCGGTCGCCGTGCGCCGCCTGGTTCAGGTTCATGAAGTCCATGTCGAGCTCGGCCCACGGCAGGGCGAGATTGGCCTGCGTGTGCAGATGCAGCAGCGGCTTGCGGAGTGCGTCGAGACCGGCGATCCACATCTTCGCGGGCGAGAACGTGTGCATCCAAGCAATGACGCCGATCGTTGACGGGGACGCGTTCGCGGCGCGGCAGACCGCGAGAATGTCGGTGGCGGACGTCAGCACGGGCTTCCACACCACGCGCGCCGCGATGTCCGGCGACGCGTCAAGGCGCTCCGCGATCTGGCGCGACTGATCGGCGACCTGTTGCAGCGTGCCGGGACCGTAGAGCCCTTGGCTCCCGGTGAGGAACCAGATGTCGGAGCGAGCCGATGGTGTGGTCATCGCGGAACCTCCGGGAGCGGGTGGGTGGGACTGACCGGCTACCGGTTGCCGGGTTGTCCGTACACGTTCTGGTAGCGGTCGAACAGCGCGTCGATGCCGTCGGCCGGGATCGGCAGCGGCTCGCCGAGTTGGCGCGCGATGTGAACGGTCCGCGCCACTGACTCGCACATCACTGCCGCCTTCACCGCCGCCCGCGCGTCCCGCCCGATGGTGAACACGCCGTGGTTGCGCATCAGTACGGCCGACGACCGATGACCGGTGAGCGTCTCGACGATGCCCTTGCCGATGTCGTCGCCGCCGATCAACGCGAACGGTCCGATCGGGATCTCGCCACCGAACTCGTCGGCCTGGGCGGTCAACACGCACGGGATCGGCTCGCCCCGGGCCGCCCACGCGGTGGCGTACGTGCTGTGTGTGTGTACGACGCCGCCGACCTCTGGCATGGCCCGGTAGACGTACGCGTGCGCCGCGGTGTCACTGGATGGCGCGAGGTCACCATCGACCACGTCGCCGTACAGGTCGCAGACGATCATCGAGTCCGGCGTCAGCTCCTGGTAGGACACGCCGCTCGGCTTGATGACGAGCAACTCGGCACCGGGTACCCGGGCCGACACGTTGCCCGCCGTCCAGTCCACCAGGCCGTAGCGGGTGAGCTCGGCGTGCAGCGCGGCAAGCGTCTCGCGCAGCCGCTGCACCGTCGGGTCGGCGGCAATATCTGGATCGCGGATCGGGCCGGTCATGGCGTGGCCGCCAGCGTCGACTCGCTCATCGCGGTATTGCGGACCGCTCGCAGCCGAAGCATTGCGTCGTTGCCGCCGCGGCCGAAGTAGTCGTGCAGCGTGCGATATTCCGCGTAGAGCCGGTCATATGCCGTGGTGCGCGCCGGCTCCGGTGCGTACCCGTCAGATCGAAGGCCGCCCATCGCGTCGGCGGCCGTGGCGACGTCCGGATAGCAACCGGCCGCCACCGCGGCGTGGATCGCGGACCCGAGCGCCGGCGCCTGGGCGGAGGCGACAATGCGCAGCGGTCGGCCGGTCACGTCGGCGTACATCTGCATCAGCAGCGCGTTGCCGGCCAGACCGCCGGCCACGATGATGTCGCCCACCGGCACGCCGGCCGCGCCGAACGCCTCGATGATCATTCGCGTGCCGTACGCCGTGGACTCCAGCAGCGCGCGGTAGATGTCCGGCGGCCGGGTGGCGAGCGTGAGGCCGACGATGACGCCGCTGAGTTCGTGGTTGACCAGCAGCGATCGGTTGCCGTTCCACCAGTCCAACGCGACCAGCCCGTGTGCGCCGACCGGCTGGCGGGCGGCCGCCTCGGCGAGCGCCTCATGGCTGTCGTACGGCGCCGGTGCGCCATGGTCGACGTACCAGCCGAAGATGTCGCCGACGCCGCTCTGCCCGGCCTCGTACCCCCAAGAACCGACGGAGATGCCGCCGTCCACAACGCCGCACATGCCCGGGACCTCGGCGAGGTGTTCGCCGTTGACGACGTGACACGTCGACGTGCCCATGATGGCGACCAGCCGGCCGGGCGTGAGTGCCTGTGCGGCGGCCGCGGTCACGTGTGCGTCGACGTTGCCGACCGCGACCGCGATGCCTTCTGGCAAGCCGGTCCACCGGGCCGCCTCGGCGGTCAGACCACCGGCGCGGCCGCCGAGCGCGGCGATCGGGTGGTCGAGCTTGCTCACGAACGACGTGAATTGCCGGTGTAGCGCCGACAGGAAGTCCGGCGTCGGGAAGTGCCCGTCCTGGTAGATGCCCTTGTAGCCGGCCGTGCACGCGTTGCGCGTCTCCACGCCGCACAGTTGCCAGACGATCCAGTCGGCCGCCTCGATGAAGCGCTCGGCGTGGCGGTAAACCTCCGGATCCTCCTCGAGGAGCTGCAACCCCTTCGCGTATTGCCACTCCGCGGAGATCTTGCCGCCGTAACGGCCGATCCACGGTTCCGCGCGCTCGTGTGCGAGTGCGTTGATGCGGTCGGCCTGCGCTTGCGCGGCGTGGTGCTTCCAGAGCTTGACGTAGGCGTGCGGCCGGTCGCGCCACTGCGGCAGCTCGCACAGCGGCGTGCCGTCGGCCAGCGTCGGCAGGATTGTGCAGGCCGTGAAGTCGACGCCGATCCCGACGACCTGATCGGCGCGCACGCCGGCGTCCGCAAGCGCCGCCGGCACCGCGGTGCGTAGCACGTCGCGGTAGTCGTCGGGATGCTGCAAGGCCCAGTCCGGTGGCAGGTCGCGCCCGCTGGTGGGCAGCGTCGCTTCGATCACGCCATGTGGGTACGGGTGAACCGCGGTGCCCGCCTCCGCCCCGTCCGATACGCGTACCACCAAGGCCCGACCGGACAGCGTGCCGAAGTCGACGCCGACGACGTACCGATCGGACGCGTCAACCATCGGAGCGGGCCGCCCACATCGGTGTGAAGATCCGCATCACCGACGGTCCACGATTCGCCCACAGGTGGTACGGGATCGCAACGAGCTCCACCTCGTGGCCCTGCGGTGCCGGCGCCTCGGAGAACGTCGCCCACCCGGTTCGACTCCACGCACTGTCGTCACGCGCCATCGCCGGCACCCTGACGACCACTGCACGCTCCCCGGCGACGTCGTCCCGAACCTCCTCGATCGGCTCGCGATCCACCAGCAGCTCGACCCGGTTGAGGTCGACGTCGGCGGACTGGTCCGGGCTCTCCAGGCAATAGACGACCGGCCCGCGCTCGATGGCGACCATCCCGTGGACCGCGTCGACGGCCGGGTGCGCCAGCGTGAAGCGCACCGGCATCGGCATCGTGTACGCCACCTCGTCGCCGGCCCGCCACACGCGCGTGACCTCGACGTAGCCGCGCTCGTTCGGCGTGGCCGGCAGCGCGGCGCCGTTGACGGTGATCTGCGGATGCCGGCACCAACCCGGCACGCGCAGCGCCAGCGTCCACTCGTCGTCACCGCTGTCCGTGACGGCAACCGTCACCGTGCCGTCGACCGGATAGTCGGTGCTGACGGTCAGGCCGACCGGATGCGCGAGCGGCGCCGTGATCGCGGTCGGCAAGAACTGGTGGACCTGGACCCCGGCGTGTGTGTAGGTGGCCGCGTAGGCGGCGAGCGACGCCACGGTACGCATGATATTCGGCGGGCAGCATGCGCAGTTGAACCACGCTGGCCGGGTGCCCGGCGCCTCGGCGCGCTGCTGGCGGCCATCGCCGGCGGCCGGCGGTCGTGCGGTGCGGCGCTGCGCGGGATTGTTGTAGAAGAACCCGTCCCGGGTCACCGACGTCGACGCGGCCACGAGGTTGTAGAGCGCGCGTTCCATCGCGTCGGCGAATCGCGACTCGCCGGTGGCCAGCAGCAGCCGCCAGGCGACCATCATGCTCGCGATCGTCGCGCACGTCTCGCCGTAGACGAGGTCCGGCGGCAGTTCGTACTCGTCGCCGAACGCCTCGCCCTCGAAGCGCGACCCGACCGCGCCGGTGAGGTAGAGCTTCGTCGCGCTCATCGAGGCCCATTGGCGCAGTGCGCTGTCGAGCAGTGCCTGCTCGCCGGTCTCGAGGTAGAGGTCGACGACGCCCGACAGCAGGTAGAGCGCCCGTACGGCATGGCCCACCACGGTGGTCTGCATCCGGACCGGCGTGGCGTCCTGGTAGTACGCCGAATCGAAGTGCCCGTTCGGGTTCAGCACTCCGTATCCGCGCACGTTCACGAGTTGCAGCGCCAGGTCGAGGTACGCCCGCTCGCCGGTCTGCCGGTATAGCTCGACGAGCGCGGTCTCGATCACCGGGTGGCCGTCGGTGTCCTTGCGCTGGTTGTCACCGAAGTCGCGCACCACGCAGTCGGCGGCGCGCCGGGCCACGTCTAGGAGATCCTCGCGCCCGGTGGCCCGATGGTGTGCCACGCCGGCCTGGATCAGGTGGCCGATGCAGTAGAGCTCGTGACTCATCACCAGGTTGTCCCAGCGGACGTCGAAGCCTTCCTGGACGTACGAGTTCAGGTAGCCATCGGGCCGCTGCGCGGCGCGCAGGATCGCGGTGAGGTCGGCGACCGCCTGGTCCAGTGACGGTGACGGCGACCGACCGAGTTCCCAGGAGAGCGCCTCGAGGACCTTGTGCACATCGGAGTCGCTGAACCACATGCCGCGATGCGCATCGGCCGGCTCTCCGGTGCCGAGCCTGCGGAGGTTGTCGACCGATCCGTCCCGTTCCAGCCAGCCCAGCGCGTGCGGCGCGGTCACGTCACGGTTGCGCTGTTGCCACTCGCCGAAGAACCCGCCGGTCACCTCGACCTCGTCGAGGCCCAGCGGTCGCACGGCCAGCCGGCCGGTGGCCAACGGGGAGACCGGGCCCTTGACGGGGTTCGGTGCGGTCACGGTATGTCTCCTTGCCGGTGGTGGGAGGGAGGCGAGGCGTACGGGTTGGCTGCGTACGGGTTCACTCAGCCACGCAGCGCGCCGGTGACGAGGCCGCTGACGTAGAACCGCTGCAGCGCGAGGTAGACCACGAGGCACGGGACCATCGCGACGATGACGCCGGCCTGCAGCGCGCCGACATCGAGGATGTTGAACGACGCGTAGCGGATGTTGACCAGCATCACCGGCAAGGTGTATTTCGTGCCGTCGTTGAGGAAGATCAGTGGCGCGAGGTATTCGTTCCAGGATGTCAGGAACGAGAAGAGCGCCACGGTGATCACGCCGGGCATCACGATGCGAGCCGACACGTGCCACATCGCACCCATGTCCGAGCACCCGTCGACGAGCGCGGCCTCCTCGAGTTCGCGTGGCACCGACTCGAAGCTGTTGCGCATCAAGAAGATGCCGAACGGAAGCTGGAACATCACGAGGACAAGTGCGAGCCCGATGAGCGTGTTCTGCAGGTGGATCTTGCCGACCACGATGTAGAGCGGCAGCAGGATCGTCGCGTACGGCACCATGAGGATGCCGAGCGTCGTACCGAACAGCAGGTTCTTGCCGCGGAATGCGTACCGGGCAAAGCCGTACCCGCCCAGCACGCACACCACGACCGAGCCGACTACGGTGAACAGGCACAGCGTGATGGTGTTCAGCAGATATGTTCCGATGCCCTGGTCGAAGCCCGTCAGGTGGTCGTAGTTCTGCAGCGAGAAGCTGTGCGGCAACCACGTCGGCGGTTGCTGGTTGGCCTCGTCCGTGTCCTTCACGGAGTTCAGCGCGGCCCAGATGATCGGCGACAAGAACGCCGCCGACAGCAGGATTGCCACGCCGTGGAACAGCCCGGTGGCCACCGGCTTGCGTGTTGGTGGGCCGCCGGATCGCAACACGCGGCTCGGCCGCTGCGGGCGCGTGGGGGCGCTGGTCGTTGTCGACATCACTTCTCCCGGTCCCGAAGCAGGCGGAGCTGGATCACGTTCACCAACACGAGCACGATCAGGATCACCACGGCCTCCGCGGCCGCGCTGCCAAGCCGGAACGACTGGAACGCCCGGTTGTAGAGCGCCAGCACGACGGTGACGGTGCTGTTGTCCGGTCCGCCGTGGGTGAGCACGAAGAACTGGTCGAACGCGAGCAGCGAACCGGTCACCGACAGCACGGTGAGCAGCGCCAGAGTGGGCTTGAGCCCGGGTACGGTGATGTACCGCAACCGCTGCAGCGTGCTGGCTCCGTCCACGCGCGCCGCCTCGTAGAGTTCGGTCGGGATGGATTGCAGCCCGACGAGCAGCACCATCACTTGGAACCCGACGAACTTCCAGATGACGAGCGCGAGTGCGGTGCCGAACGCCTTGCCAGGCGAGCCAAGCAGACCGATCGGTTGATGGATCAGGTGCAGCGACATCAGCGCGTGGTTGAACACGCCGAGCTGGTCGTTGGAGTCGATCCACCACATCGACGACGCGGCCGCGGTGCCGACCACGTACGGCAGGAAGAACGCCGTACGGTAGAACACCGTGCCGCGCCGGTGGCTGCTGGAGATCGCGACGAGCGCGAATGCCACCGCGAACAGCACGACGGTCGTGACAAGCGTGTAGATCAGGGTGAACTTGATCGCGCCGAGGAACTGCTCGTCGGATCCGAGCTGTCGGTAGTTGTCCAGGCCGTTGGGCGTCGGCGAACCCAGCAGCGGATAGTCCGTGAACGACATGTAGATGAGAAACGCCAACGGAATGAGGAACAGCCCGACCACCAGGATCATGGTCGGCGCGATGAACCCGAGACCGACGAGTGTGCGGCGGGCCGCGGCCCGACCTACCGGCAGTGGGCGGGTCGGCGAGGTCGCCTCGGCGGTGGGGCTGGTTCCCGCGTCCGCGCGGGTGAGCATCGACACGGTCGTCCTTCCGACGGTTGCGGTCCGGCCGCGCCGACTGTGATCGCTGGCATCACAGTCGGCGCGACCGGGTGGCGTGCCGCGCCGTTATCCGGCCTGGTCAAGACCCTGTTGGATCTTTGCCTGCCCGTCCGCGAGCGCCTTGTTGAGGTCGGGCCCGTAGATGGCCGCCTGGATCGTGGCGACCCACGGGCCGTTCGGGTTGTTGAAGAGGTCACCGAACGGCAGCGCGAACGGCGTGACACCGTTCTTGAGGCCGTCGGCGATGAACTTCGTCCGCGGGTCGGACGCGGTGTATTGGTTGCCGGTCAGGTCGGTCCGGCACGGCAGGTCGCCGTTCTTCGCGATGATTTCGACCTGCGCGTTGTCGTCCAGCGTCCACTTCAGGAAGTCCCAGGCCTGCGCCTTGTGCTTGGACGACCGGGTGATGCCGGCGACGTCGCCGCCCACGAACGTGGCGGTCTTCGAGCCGTCCGGCGACATCAGCGACGTGACGCCCCACTGGAAGATCTTCTGCTGCTGGAGCGCGCCGACGATCGGGGAGCCGAGCGCCAGCATGCCGACCTTGCCGGACAGGAAGTTGTTCGGCCACGTTGAGCCGTCCTGCGTCTTGTCGCTGCTGGCCACCAGGTGCTCGTCGGTCAGCTGGCGGTAGAGGCCGAAGATCTGCTTGAACGTGTCGTTGTTGATATCGACGCGCTTGCCGCCATCCGGCAGGATGTCGACGCCCGCTGCCCACGCGTAGGGGAACAGCGTGTAGACGCCGCAACCGCCGCAGCTGCCGGCGATGTCAAAGCCGGTGACGCCGCCGCCGAGTGCGGTGATCTTACGCGCGTCGGTGAGGATGTCCGCGAAGTTCTTCGGCGGGGAGTTCGGGTCGAGCCCAGCTTTCTGGAACAGATCCTTGTTGTAGAAGAGCACCGAGGAGTCGAGCTTGTGCGGCACCGCGTAGATCTTGCCGTTCAGCGATGCGACCTGGATGTGCGACTGCGCGATGCTGTTGGCATACGGCAGGGCCTTCACTTCCGACGTGATGTCCTGGAACAGCCCCTGCTTGGTGTAGTTCGGGGTGTAGACGACGTCGGAGGCGAGGATGTCGGGCAGGCTGTTGGATCCGGCCGCGGTGCCGACCTTCGCGAGGTAGTTGTCGTTCGGGATGATGGTCAGCGTGACATGGTTCTTGTGGCTGGCGTTATACGCATCGACCAGGCGCTGACTGAACTGATCGGTCGCCGATCGCACCCACATGGTGAGTTTGGTTCCGTCGTCGGGCGTCGTACTGGCCTTGCCGCCGCCGCCGCCACTGCTGCACGCGCCGACAATGAGAACGACGGCAGCCAGCGCTGCCGTGATGCCGACCGCGCGACGGCGGCCGGTGCCGGTCGGCATGGCCGGCCGGTCTTTGCCAGGTGCCATGTCTGCTCCTTCGTGATGCCCGAACCGGTCAGTGTGGACCGGAAACCTTTCCGCTTCTGCGGGCCGAGCGGATAAGGCTTTCCGGGACCCTAGGAGCACAGAACACACGGAGTCAATAGGCATTCGTAACACGTCAGCAACATCGCGTACTTGCGGAAATTTTTCCTATGTGGTTAGTCTTTCTCGCGACTCGGAAACGAATGACGGGTGACCCGGAAACGACGAGGTGACTGGTGGCTCGCAGGCATCGCGAGGGCGTCGTGACCATCAACGACGTCGCCGCCCGGGCCGGTGTCTCACCGGGTACCGTCTCGAAGGCACTTAACGGGCGCGGTCAACTGCGATCGGAAACGCGGCGCAAGGTGGTGGCCGCCGCGCAGGAACTCGGGTTCCACGCCAACATGCTGGCGCGCAACCTGACCGAGGGGCGTACGTATACCGTCGGCGTACTGACCACGGACAGCTTCGGTCGGTTCACTATTCCGGTGATGCTCGGCGCGGAAGATGCGCTCGGCGCCGGTCAGATCTCCGTGCTGCTCTGCGACGGTCGCGGTGACCCGATCCGTGAACAGCACTACGTACGAACGCTGCTAGCGCGACGAGTCGACGGCATCATCGTCACCGGGCGTACCACCGATCCTCGCCCGTCGATCGGCCGCGACCTGCCGATTCCGACCGTGTACGCGCGAGCCCGATCGGACCATCCCGAAGACCTCTCGCTCCTCCACGACGACCAGCAGGGCGCGGGCCTCGCGATTCGTCACCTGCTCGCGACCGGCCGCACCCGGATCGCGCACATCACCGGACCGGACCGACACCTCGCGGCCCGCGATCGAGCCGGCGGTGCGAAGGCCGCGCTGGAGGCCGCCGGTCTCGGCCTCGTCCTCGACGAACCGCTGATGGGCGAGTGGAGCGAGCGATGGGGGCGGGAGGCCGCGAGCATTCTCATGCGCAGCGGTGCGCCGTTCGACGGCATCTTCTGCGGAAGTGACCAGATCGCCCGCGGCGTCGCCGACACGTTGCGCGAGGCCGGCCGTCTGGTGCCGGAGGAGGTCGGCATTGTCGGCGTCGACAACTGGGAGGTGATGGCCGAAGGCTGCCGGCCGCCGCTGACCACGGTCGACCTCAACCTCACCGAGCTCGGTCACACTGCCGCGACGAAGCTCCTGAACGCGATCGAAGGTCATCCGCTCGAACGCGGTGTGCAGTTGTTGCCGTGCCGGCTCATCACGCGGCGATCCACCGAGATGTCGCTCGACTTCGGCGCCGACGCGTCCGCCGCGGACGAGGTATATCGACGCTCGGTGAATCGGGTACCCGGACAGGTCCCGGCCGAGCGGCATCGGCTTCGCCGGGCCGCCGACATCGCGTAGCGAGCCGTACGTCCGTCGGTCGAGTCAGCCGTCGCGACGGGCGCGGTACATGGCTTCGATCGGAGGCGGCCGTCGCCGCGTGCGGAGCCGGTCGAGGTCGACCGGTACTTGCAGGTGTCTTGCTCGTGCGGGCTGCTCCGCGGCAATGATGGTGGCGAGGGGCATGTCGGCAACGTGCCGCAGCCGGCCGCCACCATCAGCAAACCGAGTATGCCGCCGACTCGGGAGGGTAACGGAGGTGGTCCGTGATCAGTGATCGTGGAGTGGTGTCAGTGCTGATTCGCTACGCCCTCGCCTTGCTGCGCTGCTCGTGCTCGGCTCCTTCATCTACCTCGCCAGCATGCCGCTGCCGTATCGGCATGGCGGACCTTCGGTCCCCCCAACGCCGACCGCAAGCGGTGGCCGGTGAGGCGCGCTAACGCTTCGAGCGTCACGCGCGGGTACGACACCACCACGATCTCGCGGGAAGGACCGAAACGTGAGCGCCGCCGAATTGCTCGCCTTCTATCGCGCCCGTCTCGCCGAGGACGACACTCGCGCTCGGGCCGAGATCGCCAAGCCCGGCATGAACGACCACAACCCTGAGACGTACAACCGTCCCGAGCGGATGCTGGCCGAGGTCGCGGCGAAGCGGGCGATCGCCGACGCTTGGGAGCAGCGCGAGGCGGAGCGCCCCCAGCCTGGCGGCGACGTGTTCGGTTACCACGCGACCGGGCTTCTCATCGCCATCAAGCACTTGGCGACGGCGTGGTCCGATCACTCCGACTACCGCGTGGACTGGCGGGCGTGACCGCACCTGTCCGTGCTCCCCGGCGAGGTTAGTTCGTTCTCGCGACGAGGCGACTCGGCGCAGGACTCAGTAGCCGCTCGGCCTTCTCGAGGTGCCCCGTACGGAACACGCGACCGAGCGCCGGCTGCTCGCTGTCGAGCGCGTCCGCCCACGACCGGGCAACCTCGAGGACGTGGTCGACTAGTTCCGCGAGGTCCCAGGTTCGCTTGCCGTCGCGGATGCGGGTCCAGGTGGGGTGCGCGAGGTACTTGTTCAACGGCCGGCGTACCACGCCAAGGAATGTGATCGACCCGCTCGGCGACCGCGTCCACTTCGGCGTGAAGTTCGACCAGTGGATGTCGTCGGAATCCTTCGACCCGGCGAAGAAGAACGCGAGGCCGCGCGCGTGAATGAGTGCTGACTCGATGAACGCGTTCGTCTCGAAGCCTATCGGCGGCAGTTGCGACGCCATCGCGGCCGAGCACACGAACATGTCGAGTTCGTAGCCGATGGTCGCGATGCCGTCAGGGAGTTCGGCTAGGGTCGGTTTAGGCACCGCATGATCGTCTCACGTCGCGCCGACGACCCGCGCGACATTATTCGCCGCAATTATCGTTACGCCGTACGAGAACGCGACACCGATGAGACCGGCGCATCGCGATGGCGACGCCGCCAAGCCGCACCCAATGGCATGCGAGCCGGCAGCGGTCCGAACGAGCCGCCGTGTCCGAGTCCGTCCATGTGATCCATGCGGGTCGCCCATTAACGGACAGACCGTGCCGCGATCCGTTGCGCTGTGCGGATACCGTGCCGGCATGACCGACGCCCAGTTGCGCTACCAGGTGATCACCGGAAGGGACGAGACCACGTTCTCCCGGTCGGTGTCCGATGCGCTGAAAGAAGGCTTTGTCTTGCATGGACCATTGGCACTGACGAGGGACGGCGACTCTACCGTCTACGTACAGGCAGTCGCGCGGCCGCCGCAGGGCATGCTCGACATGCTGTCACCGGAGATGCGGCGAATGATGGGCATGTAGCCGGTCGCTTCGCGTCAGCCGATTCGCTCGTCGAGGTGAACCGTGACGCGATCACCCGGTCCCTTGCCGATCGCATCGCGTAGGTCGGACCGCAGCGGGAGCTTGTGGGTGCCGTCGCCCATTGCCATGAACGAGCTCTGGAATGACGTGCCGTCCACGGTGCCGCGGATCTTGACCAGCCCTCGGGTTCCGAAGAACTCCACCGAGTCGGGCATGACCACGTATGTCCAGCCGCCCTTGGCCGGGCTGCGCTGCAGCGTCGCCTTGAATTGCTTGTCCAGTGGCTGGGGCCAGTCGGCCGAGCGTCGGATCATGATCTGCTCCCTCGCAAACGGCGTTGGGCGCCGGCTCACCACGGTGATCGTGCGCCGACTCACGCCGGCATCCGCCGCGGCACGGTCAGCGGGCGAGTGCGCCTCTCAGCAGGGTAAGTCCGCTTCGGTCCACGCCGGCGATCCGGAATGCCTCGACGACCGCGCCGTAGACCGGTGACACCTCGAGTACGGATACGCGCGCCTGTGGCGCGACCGAGGTCACGCGGGCGGTCACCCGATCGAACACGTCCCGGTGGCCGTGATGCAGCGTGCCGCCGCCGAGCACGACGTCGACATCGGTGTTCACGAGGTCGAGTCGATTGATCAGCGCGATCGCCATGGTCGCGACCTCATCGGCAAAGTCGGTCAGGATGCCGCGCGCGACCGCGTCACCGGTGGCGGCCACCGAGAACAGCACCGGAGCGAGCACATGGACGTCGCCGTAGGCGATCTCGCCGTCGTGAATGGCGATCGCGACCGCCTCGGCGGTGTTGAGACCGAATTGCGCTGGTACGGCATCGGCCAGCGCGGTGGCCGCGCCGCGACCGTCGCGCGCGCGCATCGCTGCACCGAGTGCCTTTACGCCGAGGTCGTGACCACCGCCCGAGTCGCCGGTGATGTCACCTAGGGCGAGAAAGCCCTCGGTCCGACCGGCCTCGTCGACGCCGATCGCATTGATACCGGCGCCGGCCACCACGGCGACGCCCCACGGCCGAGCGCCGCCGGCCCGCAGCACCGCCAGCGCGTCGTTGTGCACGACAGTGGTCTCGGCGGGCGTGGCCGCGGCCAGTTCCCGTTGTGCGACCTCGAACTCCGCGGGGAGATCGACGTTGGCGAGGAAGTATGCCGCCGCGGCGGCGCGCGTGCCGAGTCCGACGTTCGCCCGCCGACAGGCATCGCCGACCAGTGTCGTCAACGCGTGCCGCCAGCGCACGAGGCCGTTGAGCGGTGATTCGACGCCCGGACCGCGGACGCGCGCGAGCAGCTCTCCATCGGTGCTCGCGATCACGACGTCGGTCTTGGAGTTGCCGCCGTCTACGCCGATGACGTATTCAGCCATGCGCTTCGCGATTCTGTGTGAGCCCGGCGGCATCATCGCGGCCGCCGGGCGACACGCTGAATGCGGGCAGGTGCGCCCGGTTCGCCTCGAGGAGCGCGTCGAGCAGGGGTACCGCGACGTCCCATTGCCGTACCAGCGGGTTGGCGAGAAGGGCACGCAGCGCGATGCCCCGGTCGCCGCTATGCGCCGCTTGGATCGTCAGCACCTCGTAGGCCGTGACCGCCTGAACCAGGCCGAGCATCTCCGGCGCAAGCGGCGCCACGCGCAACGGATGTGCGCCTTCACGGTCCACGTGTGCCGGCACTTCGACGACCGCCTCGTCCGGCAGCCCCGCGACGGTTCCGTTGTTGCGCAAATCCACGTAGTGGTGTGCGCCGTCGCCGGTCAACAACGACGTGACCAGCGCAGCGGCAGCCTCGCTGTAATACGCGCCGCCGCGCTTCTCGAGCAGCTCCGGTTTGTGGTCGAGGGTCGGGTCGGCGTACATGTCGAGCAGGGTCTTCTCGATCTGCAGCACTTGCTGTGCGCGGTGCTCCCCGGTCTCCTGCTCGTGCAGCGCGTCGTCGGTGCGGTAGAAGTAGCGCAGGTAGTAGCTCGGAATGGCGCCAATCGTGCGCATCAGCTCGGCCGGCATCTCGACGCTCTCGGCAATCTCCTCGACCGTGTCGCGTGCGAGCATGTCCGGCAGGATGTCCACACCGTCGACTAGTACTCGCCGGATCCACGACAGGTGGTTGAGACCGACGTGGTCGAGGCGCACCCGGCTGGCGTCGACTCCGAGCCGCGCGGCAAAGCGGCGCTGGAAGCCGATTGCGACGTTGCAGAGTCCGAGCGCGCGATGGCCTTCGTCGAGGAGCGCCCGCGTCATGATGCCGACCGGATTGGTGAAGTCGACGATCCACGCGCCGGCCTGGGACCGCTTGCGGACGGTGTCCGCGATGGCGAGCACCACCGGCACCGTACGCAGTGCCTTCGCGAAGCCACCCGGACCGGTAGTCTCCTGACCGAGTAGGTGGAACTTGTTCGGCAACGTCTCGTCGACAAGCCGTGCCGCCTGCCCACCCACGCGCAGCTGGATCAGCACCGCCGCGGCATCGTCGACCGCCTCGTCCAGCGATGTCGTGGTGCGCAGCGCACCGCCGAAGCCCTGCTTCGCAAGGATCCGCCCGGCCAGGCCACCGACCACTGCCAGCCGGTCGGTCGACACGTCGTGCAGCACCAACTCGTCGACGTGGAGCACGTCGGTGCGGCGCGCGAAGCCTTCGATGAGCTCCGGCGTGTATGTGCTGCCACCGCCGATGACCGCGATCTTCACTCGGCCCCCGTTTTCGTCGTTGGTTGTCCATTGTCCGAATCGGGCGCCGTCGCGCCAGCGTTTAAAGCGTCCGCGGTCGCGACGTGACAAGCCGCGGCGTGCTCGACGCCGAGCAGGCGCGGCCGCGGGGTGACCGTCGTGCAGACGTCGATCGCGAACGGGCAGCGCCATCGGAAGCGGCAGCCCTCGGTCGGGTTGATGACGCGCGGCGGCTCGCCCTTGTCGGTGCCGGCCTCGACCAACAACGGCGCACGCGGGTCCGGTACCGCCGACAGCAGCAGCTGCGTATAGGGATGCTTCGGGTTGGCAAGTACGTCTTCGGTCCGGCCCGACTCGGCGATGTGGCCGGCGTACATGACGATCACCCGATCCGACACGTAGCGTGCGCTCGCGATGTCGTGCGTGATGTAGAGCAGCGAGACACCTTCGTCGGCGCGCAGTTTCGCCATCACGTTCAGCAGCCCGATGCGGATCGACACGTCCAGCATCGAGACCGGCTCGTCGGCGATGATGAGCTTCGGCCGGTATGCCAGCGCTTGCGCGAAGCCGATGCGCTGCCGCTGACCGCCGGACAGCTCGTGCGGATAGCGACCGAGGACCTCGCCGGCGGGCGTCAGGCCGACCGCCTCGACGACCCGCTCCGCCTCGGCGCGTCGGCCCGCCTCGTCCAACTCCGGCCGGTGCAGCTTCAGACCGCGCAGGATGCCGTGCGACACGCGATAGGCCGGATTCAACGAACTGAACGGATCCTGGAACACCATGGGTACGTCGCCGTGGTAGCGCAGCGTCTGCGCACGGCTTCGCAGGTCGGCAAGGGAGTCGCCTTGATAGCGGATCTCGCCGGCCGTCGGTCGGTAGACCCGAGCGAGCAGCCGCGCGATGGTTGACTTGCCACTGCCGCTCTCGCCGACCAGCGCGACGATCTCGCGACGGTCGATCTGGAAGTCCGTGTCGTCCACGGCATGCAGCGTCTTGCGCGAGAACGCGCCGCCCACCTTGAAATGCTTGGTCAGCCCGCGCGCCTCGATCAGCGGCGCGACCGCGGCGTCGGCGGCCGGTCGCGGCGCCACCAGACCGTCGGTCGTCACGATGCCTCCTTCGCGGTGGCGAGCCAGGCGTCCGAGTGGTCCGGCGCGTATTGCAGACACCGTGACTCGACACCACGGACCCGGTAAAGATCCGGAGCGGTGGCGTGACAGACGTCCCTGACCTGCGTGCAGCGCGCGGCGAACGCGCATCCGTCGAATCCGACGCCGAGATCGGGCGGGGCGCCCGGGATGCCAGTCAGCGGCACACGCGGCCCGCGGATGGACGGGAACGCGTCGAGCAGACCTCGACTGTACGGATGCGATGGCGTATCGAACACGACGCGTGTCGGGCCGGCCTCCACGACCTGGCCGGCATACATCACGAGCAACTGGTCGGAGAAGTGGCTCACCAGAGACATGTCGTGGGTGACGAAGATGATCGCGAAGCCGAGCCGGCGCTGCAATTCCTTGATCTGTACCATCAGCGACCGCTGCGCGACCACGTCCAGCGCAGATGTGGGCTCGTCCATGATGACCAGGTCCGGTGTGAAAAGCAGCGCCATGGCAATCATCGAGCGCTGGCGCATGCCGCCGGACAGTTGGTGCGGATAGCTGCCGAGGTGGATCGGATCGATGCCGACGAGTTCCATGACCTCGACGCTGCGTCGCCGGATGTGGCTGGCGGACAGATTGTCATGCGCCTTGACGGCGTCCTCGAACTGCGCGCCGATCGTGATGACCGGGTTGAGCGCGTTCATGGCGCTCTGCATCACCACCGAGTAGTCGCACCACCGAAGCGCGTTGAGCTGTTTGTCGGTCATCGTGACCAGATTCTGCCCGCGGAATGCGACACTTCCGCCGGTGATCGCGGCCGGATCGCTGAGCAGCTGCGCGATCGCGAACAGCAGAGTGGACTTGCCGCACCCGGACTCGCCGACGACGCCGACGAACTCGCCGCGGTCGACGTCGAGGTTGACTCGGTCGACGGCCCGTACCGCGCCGCGCGTGGTTGCGTATTCCACGGTCAGATCGCGGACCTGGAGCATCGGCCCGGCCGACGTTGGATCGAGCGTGATGTCAGCGTGCACGCCGCCTCCTCACCGGACGCAGCGCCGGATTGCTGATCTCGTCGAACGCGTAGTTGAGCAACGCGAAGGACACCCCGAGCAGCGCGACGCACAGCCCCGGCGCGAGCGACCACAACGGCATCCCGGTCTGCAGCGCGAGATTGGCTTGCGACTGGTGCAGCATGGTGCCCCAGCTCGCCGAATTCGGGTCGCCAAGGCCGAGGAACTGCAGACCGGCGGCGGTGAGCACCGAATAGAGCGCGGCACCGAGGAAGTTCGCGACGATGAGCGACGTCATGGTCGGCAACACTTCGAACACGATGACGTAGGAGCGACGCTCGCCGCGGACGCGCGCGGATTCGAGGAAATCGCGGTTGCGCAACGAGAGCGCTTGGGCACGTAATTGGTTGGCGCCGTACGACCATCCGGTCACGATCAGCACCACCAGCACGACGGTGAGGTTTCCCCGGCCGGCGTACGCGGACAGGATAATGATCAGCGGAAACGTCGGGATGATCAGGAAGACGTTCGTCAGCATCGACAGCACTTCGTCGGCGAGACCGCCCAGATACGCGGCAGACACGCCGATGATGACCGACAGTACGGTGGCGAAGAGCCCCGCCACGACCGCGATGAGGAGCGACTGCCGCGTACCGTAGATGAGTTGCGCGAATATGTCCTGGCCCAGGTTGGTGGTGCCGAGCCAGTGTGCGCCGGACGGCGGCACCTCGGGCTGGAACGTCAGGGCCACTGTGTCCGATTCCTTGGCGAACAGCTGTGGCACCACCGCCATCAGGCAGAAGAGCAGGAAGATGGCCAGACCCACGGTGGCCTTGGGACTGCGTCGCAGCGCGGTCCACAGCCGGCGGCCGCGGCGCGCCGCGATCGACGTCGCCTCGGTCAGCGCCGGAGCCTGGACGAGCAGACCGGTCACCGCCGCTATCCCTTCGCTCGGGCGCGCGGGTCGAGCCACGCGATCGCGATGTCGCAGACGAACACGGCGACCAGCACAGCGACGGTGAAGAGCATGAAGAGCACCTGCATCAGCGGGTAGTCGGTATTGCTCACCGCGTTGTAGAGCAGGTATCCGAGGCCGGGGTAGTTGAAGACGTACTCGACCAGGATCGCGCCGGCGATCACGAAACCGATCGACATGGCGAACCCGGAAAGGTTGGGCAGGAAGGCGTTGCGTGCCGCGTACCCATACATGATCTTGCGATTCGGCAAGCCCTTCGCGCGTGCCATCCGGATGTAGTCCTCGGCCACCGTGGTGATCATGTTGTTGCGCATGGTCAGCACCCAGCCACCGATCGACGTGATGAGGATGGTCAGGCCGGGCAGGATCGCGTGCGTCAGCACGCTCGATATGAACGTCCAGTTAAACGCCGGCTGCAACGTGTTGTCGTAGTTGAAGTCGCTGGGCAGTGCGCCGTTGGTCCACACCGAGAAGACCAGGATCAGCAGCAGCGCGACCCAGAAGTATGGCAACGCCGACGTGACGACGAAGACGGACGGTACGACCGAGTCGACGGTGCTGCCACGACGCCAGCCGGCGACGATGCCGACCAACGAGCCGGCCAGGAACGCGAGGATCGTCGTCACGCCAACCAGCCCGAGCGTCCACGGCAGCGCCTGACTGACGATCGTGCTCACCGGCTCACCGAGGGTGAGCCCGATGGACACTCCCCAGTGGCCGGTGAGCATGTCGCCGAGGTAGGTCACGTACTGCACGAAGATGTTCTGGTTCGGCTTGAACCCGAACGACGTGAGCATCTCCTGCAATGCCTGCGGGGACAGCTTGTTGTGGGTACGGTCCCGCAGCGCCTGCAGCGGACTGCCCGGCATGAAGCGCGGGATGAAGAAGTTCAGCGTCAGTGCGGCCCAGAGAGTGAGCACGAAGAAACCGAATCGTCGCAGGAGGTATCTCACGATGACCAGTCCTTCGTGCTCACCCTCATGGGCGTGTGTTCCCTTCGCGCTCGCGCAGCTTCTCGGGTCGCGCTGACTCTCGGTTGCCCTGTTCTCGCGTTGCGCTGCTTCTCGGTTGGCGCTGTGCGGTTACTGTGCGCTCTGGCTGTACAGGTGCAACAGCACCTGCTCGACATCCGGCACGTTGAAGGCGGACGGCTGAGCGTACGGGTCGTTCGGTGTCGGCCAGCCCTGGATGTCGGATGTGTTGTATTGGAACCAGTCCACCGACTCGGTGGTCGGGATGATCGGCACATCCTTCAACATGGCCGCCTCGATCTGCTTGATGATCGAGACCTGATCCGCGTCGCTCGCCGTCGGGTACTGGTCGAACAGCGCATCGACGGCCGGGTTGTTATACCGCTCGTAGTTGCTGTTGGCCTGCTGGCCGATCGGCGCGGAGTTCTTCGAGTAGAGGATCTGGCGCAGCTCGTAGTAGGGCGTCGGTCCGCCGGCCTCGCCGTAATACGCGAGGTCGTAGTCGCCATTGAACAACTTGTCGTCGTACGTCTGCTGGGCGAGGTCGGACACCGACAGGTCGATGCCGATCGGGGCGAGCTCCTGCTTGATGACGGCGAGCGAGGCGTCCCAGTCGGTGTAGCCGGTGATCGTGATGATGCTGAGCTTGAGCGGCTTCGACGTTGAATAGCCGGCACTGGCCATCAGTTGCTTCGCCGTGTCCGGGTTCGGCTTGTCGAAGCCGGCGGTCGCCAGCGCCGCGCTGTCGAAGTATTTCGAGAATGTCGGCGTGACGATGCCGGTCTGGTTCGCCGCGGGCTGCTGGCCGCCTTCGCCGATCGTCGCGATCTTCGTGCGGTCGATGGCCATCGAGATCGCCTGGCGCACCGCGACGTTGGCGGTGGCCGCGTGCGACGGGTCGAGGTTCGGGAAGATCTCGACGTTGGTCACCGGCGGCGACCACGTGTGGTTGTTGGCCGACTTGGAAATGTAGAACTGCTGGATGTTCGGGATGAACTGGCTGCCCCACTGCGCCTTGCCGCTGGCAAGGTCGAGGTTGGCCGGCCCGTTGTCCAGATACGCGGGGTATTCCACCTTCTGGATGTAGGGCTTGCCGGCCTGCCAGTATTTCGGGTTCGCAGTGAACTGGATGTTGTTCGGCGAGCAGGGGTTCACCATGAACGGACCGGTACCCACCGGGTTCGGGTCGGCCCAGGTGTCCGGGTGCGCCGCCGCGTCACCGGTGGAGAAGATGTGCTGCGGCACCATGCCGACCTGATCGGCGAAGTTGAAGAAGTAGGCGCCGGCCGGCTTGTCGAACGTCATCGTGACCTTGTTGCCGTTGGCTACCACGCTTTGCAGCCCTGCGCCGGTCCACAGTGCATAGAGGTCGGTCGCCGGGACCTGCTTCATCAGGTTGAATGTGAAGGCGACGTCAGCGGCCGAGAACGGCTGGCCATCGTTCCACTGCACGCCGTCACGAATCGTGAAGACGATCGACGTTTTGTCTGCGTTCCAGGTATACGACGAGGCGAGCATCGGGGTCTCGGCCTGGTTGTTCAACAGGTCGACGTAGATCAGTGGTTCGTAGACGAAGCCGAGTGACTCGGCGTTGTTCGACGGGTTGAACGGGTTGAACTGACACGGCCAGGTCTGACCTTGTTCGTTCGAGATGGTGACCGTGCCGCCCTGCTTGCGAGGCGCGTTGAGATCGACGCTCCCGGTCGGTCCGGACGCCGCGTGCTTGCCCGATGAAGAGCAGGCGGCGGCGATCAGGCCCACCGCGATGAGGACGGCGAGGACGCGAGTTCGCCTCATCTGACCAAGTCCCTTCTGTACTTACGTTCTGGCGGGGTGTACGGACCGGATGCCCGCGGCGCAGTGGCGCGGCCGATAGGCGGCTCGCCCACCGGCCGACGCCTATCGGCGACGCGGGTATGCACGAGCGCATCGACGTGGATCGGCGCGGACGAGCGGGATTGGGTGCGGCGCCACCAGTCGACGGACGTGGACGGCGTCGTGGGGTGATCCGGGAGCACGCACGAGCGGTGGCGTACCCAGGCGGATCGATCGCGCATCCTCGACTCCTCAGGAGGTCGCGGCGGGGGTTGCGCTGGTTGTTAGGAAGGTAGACTAACCAACAATGCCAGGCAAGGCTCTTGGGCCGATTAACGGATTCCAGATCAGTAACGGATGACTCAGACTCGTGGCCGAAGGAGGATCACGGTGTCCGCGAATGGCTCGCCCGCTCGGCCGCAGCTCATGCGGGCCATGAACGAGCAGCTGCTGCTCGAGCACATCCGGTCGGCCGACGGCGTCTCCCGCGCGGAGCTCGCACGGATCTCCGGCCTCGCCAAGAACACGGTGTCCTTCGCGCTGGCCAACCTCGAACGCGCCAACCTAGTACGGCCTTCCGGAGTGCGGACCGGCATGCCCGGACCGGCGGCGGTGCTCTACGAAGTGCGGCCGGAGGCGGGCTTCGTCCTCGGCCTGGACGTCGGCGGCCAGTTCCTCCGCGGCGCGGTCGCGGACGTGAGCGGTGCCGTGCGGTCCCGGTCATCCGTGAAGACCCAGGGCAGCACCGGGCATGCGCGCGTGACGGAGTTGGTAGCACTCGCCGGGTCGCTCGCCGACGCCGCCGGCATCGCGATGTCAGACATTACGCAGACCGTGCTCGGCAGCCCCGGCGTCTACGACCCGCGGCGCGATCATCTTGCCTTTGCCGGCGGACTGCCCGGATGGGAGAAGCCGGCGGTGCTCGCGGAGCTGCGCAGTTTCCTCGGTCCGACTCTGATGATCGAGAACGACGTGGACGCCGCCGCGCTGGCCGAACAGGCACACGGGCACGGCAACGGCGTCGACAGCTTCGTGTTCGTGTCCATCGGCACCGGCATCGGCATGGGTGTCGTGCTCGACGGTCGCCTGCATCGTGGTCGACACGGCGCGGCGGGCGAGATCGGGTTCCTACCACTGCATACCGATGCAGGCGCGGACGACGCACGGGACGCCCGCCGGCGCGGCAGCCTCGAGGCGGCGGCGTCGGCCGCCGGCGTGGTCCGGGCAGCGCGCCGCGCGGGTGCGACCGGCCGTGTGTCGGCACAGCAGGTGTTCGCCGCCGCCGCCCGTGGCGAGTTGTGGGCGGAACGTGTCGTCGCCGAGGAGGTGCAGCTGATCGCACGCGCCATCTGTGCGGTGGTCACCGTGATCGACCCGGAATTGGTCGTGCTCGGCGGTGGCATCGGACAGGCCGCCGGCTTCGTCGACGCGGTGGCGGTCGATCTGCGGCGACTCGCTCCGGTGACACCCGAGCTGAAGGTCAGCGCGTTGGGCGCGGACGCGGTGGTGGATGGCTGCCTGGCCGCCGGGCTGGAACGCGCGTGGGAGGTCGTGACGGCCGGCATTCCGACCGCGGCCACGTCGGAGGCTTCCGCCTCCGCGTAGGTGCTGCATGGTTCAGGGGTACGAGTGCTGTAGGCGTTTTGCCCTGCGCAACGTGAGCCGTGCGTTACCGTCTGTGCATAGCCGGCCGGGATCATCTCGTTTGGCCGGTCGCCCCGGAAGGGGGTCGGTTGAGATGGTGGATACCCGTACATCCGACGCGGATGGTGCCGCGGCCGTGCTGTCACCGATGGAGGCGGCGGCCCGGAAGGGTTGGATGTGGTTGGTGGTGCTTGGCGCTGCCTCGATCATCCTGGGCGTCATCGTGCTGGCGTGGCCGCACGAGACGTTGCGCGTGGTGGGCGTACTGTTCGGCATTTTCCTGCTGATCAGCGGCGTGATCGAGATTTTCGTCGCGTTCGCGCCGGAGATCCGTACGTCGACCCGGGTGCTGAGCGTGTTGACCGGCGTGTTGTCGATCGTGCTCGGTCTGATCTGCTTCCGCAGCGCCGCCGAGTCGATCTTGCTGCTCGCGCTGTGGATCGGCTTCAGCTGGCTGTTCACCGGCATCACACGGGCGGTGGCCGCCGGGTCGGCGCCGTACCTGCCTTATCGGGGCTGGCAGATCTTCGGCGGCGTGCTGCTCGCGATCGCGGGCATCGTGGTCATCGTGTCACCGCTCGCGTCGCTCGGCGCGCTGACCCTGCTCGCCGGCATCTGGCTGGTGGTGCTCGGCGTGTGGCAGGTCATCGAGGCATTCGTGCTGCGTCGGCATCTTCGCGGGATGGTGGCCACCGCCTGACCGTCGACGGGCTGGCCCGCGCGGCTCGGGCCGCCGCGGCGTGGTTCGCTGCGCGCGGCGCGCTGTTTGGCCGGCCGCGCGGCGACTTGGTGAACGGTTCCCGGTTCCGGCCCCGTCCGGCGGCCAGCCGCGTAGCGTTCCGGTGATGTCATCGGCGGCCGCGCGGCCGGAGTCTGACCGTGCGAGTTCGTCACGGAGAGTGGGGGAGCGACGATGGCACGTGGATCCTCGTCGGGACGGCCCGGCGACTGGGATGACGAAGACCTGCTCGGTGGTCCGGACGTGGCGTCCGCCGACGAATTCGGCGGACCGGACGCGGCACGAGAAGACGTTTACGGCGGGCCGGACACGGCATTGTCGGAGGACGAATTCGGCGACGAAGAGTCGATCGACGAAGATCTGCTCGGCGGCCCGGATGCCGACGAGGACATACTCGGGAACCCGCGGCACCCGCGGCGGCGCTGACCGGCTAGCGGCCTACTGCGTCGCTTGCGAGAGGGCGGCCGCAAGAATCGCCGCACCGCTCATGTCGAGCGCCGGTTCGCTGGACTGCCAGGACCGCACGTCGTCGACATAGCGGCTGCCATGCCCAGTGAACGGCTTGTACCGGTCGACACCGTCGGCTGGGCATTTGGCCATGCCGTCCTGTCGACCGCCAAGCCCGCCGGCGAACTGCCCCTTGTCGTTGGGGCCGTTCACCACCGCGCCGACCGTGGAAGCACCGCCGAGGTTCGAGACCTGATGCTGCATGCACGACGGGTCGGCGTCGCCCTCGCCGACCATGAAGCTCGCGCCCCAGGCGTTCGCGCCGAATAGCCAGTCGCGCTGCTGCGTCGCGAATTGCTGGTACGACGTGTCGCCGGTGGTCGCGCGGTAGAGCGCCTCCGTGGTGATGAAGCCGAACGTGTGCGAATCGGCGTCGAAGTCGTCGTAGATGGCGCCGGCGTGGAACACGTCACCGGCCGCCCGGTCGGCGCCCGTGTCGAGCTGTCGCTTCAGGTCGGCGACGAGTTGTGGGCGCGTGACCGCGAGACCGCTTGGGTGGCCGGTCGCTGATATTGCGGTGATGAGGTCCGCGTGCGCGAGCGCACTCGTGTCGTACAAGTTGAACGTGTCGCCGGTGTCGGAGGCAAGATAGTCGACCGCCCACCGCGCCGCATCGCGGACGTACGGCACCGCGTCATGGCCGAGTTTCAGTGCGGCCAGCGCGATCTCGGTCGCACCGAACTCCATGTCGTCGTGCCACGTGCTCTCCGGGTAGTACGAGTTCGGCAGCGCGGTCACCAACGGATCGGGTGGACTCGTGGTGTCGGCCATCGCGTAGAGCGACGTGGCGGCTTGGAACTCGGCGGCCGCACGGGCCGGATGCGCGGCGGCGTCCACCTGCGCGGCGAGCGCGAAGGCGGCGCTCACCCGGCCGACCAGATTCGGGCTGATCCGGTGGCCGGGTGCCGCGGCCTCGAACACCGGACGGTGCGCGGCGGCGTAAACGTCGGCCGGATCGGTGTCTGAGTCGTCGGCCTGCGGTAGGCGCCACAGGTCGTGGTCGCCGAAGAACGTGCCGGCATCGTTGCCAGACCCGATGCCGACCTGGAGGTAGAGCGTCTTGGTGGACTGGTCCCAAACCTTGTCGAGCCACTGCTCGCCGAAGCGCGCCTCGGCGTCGAGGTTCGCCGGCGCGGCCGGACCGAGCGCTCGTTCGCTCGCATAGAGGATCGCGTCGCCGAAGGCGGTGGTGTGCGTGAACTTCAGGTAGTCGCCGGCGTCGAACCAGCCACCCTCCACGTCGACCGGTCCGCCGATCGGCGTCAGTGTCGGGTCGGCGATCACGTCGTCGCCGTCGGGCAGGAAGTTCGGGTCCGCGTACACCGTTGCGTTGGCGTCGTTAAGGTGCGACGGCTTGCGGTGCAGTGCGCCCGGAACGACATTCGAGCCGTCGCGCTGCACTTGGTAGAAGGCCACGCCGTTGGCGACGATCGTGCCGTACATCGACGCCGCCGACTCGACGCGGAACGTCGGCGAGGTGCCGGTCGCGCTACCGGTGACGACGATGTGGTAGCGCCCGGTGGCGCGTACGGCCGTGAACGTCATCGCGTAGACGTCGGGGTACGCCGCGTTCCACTTGCCGCGGTTCGTCGCGCTCACGCTGCCGCTGTAGACGGTGTGCCCCGCGGCGTTCACCACCGCGAACCGTGCCCCAGCAACTGCCTGTGGCGTCATGAGATACGCCTGCTTGACGTCGTTCGGGAGGTAGCCGACCTGGTCGACGCGGACGAGCGCGGCAACCGGCGACGTCGAGGCGACCGCCGATCCAGCCGGTGCGGCCGCGATGCCCAGCGCGATCATGGCGGCGATGACGAGAGTGCGAGCAGTGGCGAAGCGTCGGCGCATGACGGTTCCCCTGATTGTTAGTTAACCGGACTAACTATTGGGGGACCATAGGGCCGCATGCGATGTCCGTCAATGACTAGCCGACGCTATTCACCTGACATGGTGTGTTCGTGACTCGGCACGACGTGGTCGTCGAGGTCGACGGCCGGGGAATCCTCAAGCACGCGGAGCCGCCTGACGGTCAGCTCGTCGACCTCGAGCTCGCGGATGCGCACCTGCCGGATCGCGAGGCGCCCGATCGCCATCGCCCCGATGGCCACCGCGCCGACCGCGATCGCGCCAACCGCCAACGCGCCGAGCGCGAAGGAACCCAGCGCCGCGGTGCCGGTCGCCACCGCACCGGTCGCGCGAGCACCCGTTGACTCGGTCGCCGGCCATTCGACGGCCGCATGGCGGCGGCGAAGCGACTCGGCGGGCCGGCGTTGACGATTGCCGCGGTGCGTCGCGCTACGTGCGGATGTGGTCACGTACCAATCCTTGCGTGACCCGGCGTAGCGACCGGCACGTTCGCGAGAATTGGTGGGCTTCGCCGGTCTGGCCTTCGGGGACGCTAGCGCGGGACGGCCGCGACCGCCTCGATCAGGCGTGCCACGTCGCTCGCGTCCGTGTAAAGCCCGATGCCCGCACGGACCCCACCGACGTCGGCCAGCCCGAGCACCCGCGCGCACTCCGCCGCGTAGAAGTCGCCGGCTGGCGCGTTCACGCCGACCTCGGCGAGCGACTGGCTCACCTCCGACGACGCGATGCCGTCCACTGTGAACAGGACGGTCGGGGTACGGTGCGATGCGCGGCTGTGGAACCGTACGCCGTCGATCTGCGCGAGTCCGTGCTCGAGCTTCCGCAGCAGCTCGGCCTCGTAATCTTCGACAGCTCGCATGGACGTCTGCACCGACTCGCGCCGTCCGGTGTCAGTCGGCACGAGCCCAGCAATGAAGTCCACCGCGGCGGTCACGCCGGCCAGCAACTCGTAGGGCAGCGTGCCGAACTCGAAGCGCTCCGGCACATCGTCCGTGGCCGGCAGCAGCTTGTCCGGGTGGATGGTCGCGAGCAGCTCGGGTGCCGCCGCCAGCACGCCGAGGTGCGGGCCACAGAACTTGTACGGCGAGCAGACATACGCGTCGGCACCGAGCGCTACGACGTCGACGGGTGCATGCGGCGTGAGGTGAACACCGTCGACATAGCACAGTGCTCCCGCGCGGTGTGCCGCCGCCGCGATCGCGGGTACGTCCGGTCGGGTACCAATCAGGTTCGATGCGCCCGTGACCGCGACGACGCGCGTGCGTTCGTCGATGGCCGCGGCGACCGCGTCGACGGCGAGCTCGCCGCTGTCCGGATCGAAGTCGACAACGTGTGCCGCCACATCTCGTGCTTCGGACGCCTGGATCCACGGCCGCAGGTTGGCGTCGTGGTCCAGACGCGTCACCACAACGTTGTCCCCACTGCGCCAGTTCTTGGCGAGCGCGCGCGAGAAGTCGTACGTCAGCTGGGTCATGCTCCGGCCGAACACGATGCCTTCCGGGCGGGCGCCGAGCAGGTCGGCCATCGCCGCTCGCGCCTCGACGACGGCGCGCTCGGCGCGCCGTTCGGCGACGGTCACGTACCCGCGGTTGGCCACGGCCGCCGTCAGCGTCGCGGCGACCGCCTGCGCAACCTCGGTGGGCACCTGGGAGCCGCCCGGGCCGTCGAAGTGCGCCGCGCCCTCGCGCAGTGCCGGGAAGTGGGCACGGACCGCGGCGACGTCGTACGACATGCGGGCTCCTCGTCGTTGTGGCGGCGCGACCGCGGATGCGTTCGCCCGGCTGTCGAACCGTACCCCGCGATGCATGGCGCGGCGCAACGACGATGCGTCGCTCGGACGCGCACGGAATCTCAGCCGACCGAGATCTGCTGACGGCCGGCGCTACGGGATACGATCCGGAAGGTCTGCGCCAGACAACTGAGTTGGAGAGGTATTCGGCCATGCCAACCGAGTCGGAACTGGTGGAGCTCGAGGCCCGCAGGGCGGACTTGCGCGGCGCATATCTGCGTCCGCCTGCCGAACGTGAGACAACCCCGGGCCGGGGAATCCACCACGCCGCACTGATTTGTTCGGATGTCGAACGGACGATCCAGTTCTACCAAGGATTGCTCGGTTTCCCGCTCGTGGAGCTCGTGGAAAACCGTGACTACAAAGGTTCCTCGCACTTCTTCTTCGACCTCGGCAACCAGACGCTGCTCGGCTTCTTCGACTTTCCCGGCCTCGGTCTGGCGCCGGGGGTGGAGTCGATCGGATCCGTGCAGCACATCGCCATCTCGGTGCCGCGCGATCGCTGGGAGCAGCTAAGGACGCGACTCGACGAGGCTGGCGTCACCTACTTCGGTCCGGACCAGGGCATCGTGGAGTCGATGTATTTCAAGGATCCGGACGGCATCCAAATCGAGCTGTTGAGCGATCCGCTGATGTATTTCGGCGGGCGACAGCTCGACGAGTAGCGGGGACGTTTCGCATCAACCGATCGCGGTCGCACTGTCGCGGTCGGCCCTGGGGATTCCGGAACCGAGGTCACATCACTCTTATCCCCCCACCAAGGAAGGCACACGGACATGAGTGAGTGGAATGCGATGACGTACGAGGGAAAGGACACCATCCTCCGCGTCGTACGCAACGAGGCCGCCCGCATGTATGCGATGGCCGACAAACCCGAGATGTGGCACCAGCCCACGACTTCGTGCCCTGGATGGGAGACCCGTGACGTGGTCGCACACATCGTGGACACCGTCGAGGGCTACTTCCGCGCGTTCGACGCGGCATATGGCCGTTCGGAAGGTAAGGCGCCGCACGGGCTGGTAGCGATGGCCGGCATGGTGGACCAGGGCGCGAAGGCGCTGCGCGACATTCCACAGGCCGAGCTGATGCAGCGGCTGCGCGATGACGTCCAGAAGCTGCAGGACATGCTCGCACCGATGAGCGCGGACGAGTGGACCGGGTTCATGGTGACCCACCCGTACATGGGGCCGGTGCCGGCGTTCTTCTACGCAGCCGGTCAACTGATGGACTTCGGCGTGCACTCGTGGGACATCCGGCAAGGCACGTCGCGCTCGCACGGCCTGGACGGGGACGCCGCCGACCTGCTCGTGCCCTTCATGTTTGCGCTTTGGCAGGGCACCGTGAAGACGGACGAGATCAGTGAGCCGTTCACGGTCGGCATCCGGGTCGGTGGCCGCAACGGCGGCGACTACCGGGTGACGTTGAGCAAGGACGGCATGGCGTACGAACCGGGCGACGTCGAGAGCCTGCCCGCGTATATCGAGTTCGACGCCGGCAGCATGGTGCTCACCGCGTTCGGGCGCGGCAACTTCGGCACCATCCGCGGCGACTTCGACTTGGGCGAGCGCTTCCTCAACTCATTCTTCCGGATCTAGTCGAGCGTTGCGCCGAGGCCGGCATCGTCAATCGTTTCGATCGGCGGTGCCGGTCTCGCTGGCGGTGCCGGTCTCGCACGCGGTGCCCGTCTCGCTCGCGGTGCCCGTCTCGCTCGCGGCGTCCGCGTCGTATTCGCCCGGCGGGTGACCGGTGGGCAGCCGGTGCTTCGCGACGCGCGAGGTTGGCGTACGCGGGAGCGCGTCGATCTGCTGCCAGAACCTCGGCACCTTGAACGCGGAGATCCGCTCTGCGGTCCACTTGCGCAACTCCTCGAAATCAAGTGTGGCGCCGGGTTCGGCGACGACGAACGCCTTCACCTCGTCCTCGGTGAGTTCCGACGCGACGCCGACGACCGCGACCTCGAGCACGTCGGGATGGGTCAGGATGGCGTCCTCCACCTCGGCCGGCGACAGGTTCAGGCCCCGACGTCGTAGCACTTCCTTGCGCCGCGCGACGAACGTGTACGTCCCGTCCGGATTCGCGGTGACCAAGTCGCCCGTGTGCATCCAGCCGTCCACGATCGCCGCGGCCGTCTCGTCCGGCATGCCCCAGTAGCCGGGCGTCACGGTCGGGTTGCGCAGCAACAGTTCGCCGCTCTCACCGACACCGAGATCGTTGCCCGTCTCGTCGACGACTCGTGCCTCGTTGACCGTACCCAGGCTCGGGTGCTGCCGTGGCGACCCGAGCGTGCCGAACGGGCGGGTACCGTGCCGCCAGATCAGGCCGTACGGGGACTCGGACATCGCGTACCCACACACCACCCGCAGCCCGAAGCGCCGCTCGAACGCCTCCTGCCATTCGCGTTCCGGCGACGGTCCGGTGTAGCACAACCGCAACTCGGTGTCCGCGTCGGTGGGCCGCGCCGGCTGTCGCATCAGGATTTCCAGCATCGCGCCGATCGCGTTGAACTCGGTCGCGCCATGACGGCGCGCGGAGCCCAGGAACCCGCTCGCCGAGAAGCGTGGCAACAGGATCAGACCGGCACCGCAGGCGAGCGAGCCGAGCACCGAATACGCCGGCGCGTTGATGTGGAACAGCGGCAGCGACGTCATAAGGCGGTCCGAGGCGGTGAGCTCCATCCAGTACGGGAATCCGACGCCCGCCATGCCGTACGCCCGATGGGTCTGCATGACGAGCTTGGACCGACCCGTCGTGCCGGAGGTCGGGATGAGCACCGCAAGATCGTCGGGCGTGACGTCCACCGTCAGGCGCGACGAAGACCCGACATCGGCGCGCCAGTCGCCGACGAGCGAGTCGATGTCGATGCGACCGAGTTCGGGTACGCCCGCCACGCCGGCCTCGTTCAACACCGGCATCACGGCCGGGTCCGTGATCAGTGCTCGAGGCTGGACCTGCGAGACGAGTCCGGCGAACTCCTGCGGCGTGCCCGACGGATCGGTCGGCACCGTGACAGCGCCAAGCGACGCGAGCGCGAGCCACGTCAGCAGGTACGGCGGGGCGGTCCGCGCGGTCATCACGACCAGGTCGCGCCGCCGTACCCCCGTTTCGCGAAGTTGATCTGCGATGGCGGCGACCTGGCCGGCCGTCCCAGCGAACGTCAATGTGCCCTCGTCGGTGCGCAACCACGTGCCGTCCGGATCTCGATCCGCGGCCGCGACCACGAGCCCAGGAATCGTCTCGAGCATCGGCGCGGCCCGGTCAGGCGCGCGGCGGCGACGTGGCCGGTCGCTCGAGGCGTTCGTGGGCACCGCGGACTAGCGTGTGTGGTCGCTGCATACGGCCAGTCTCGCGCCAGCCGTTGGGTCGGCCGACGCCGGGGGTGGCCGCCAACCGAAGGGAACGTCCATGCCGACGCTTGCGTTGTCCGGCGCCGACCTCTACTACGAGATGGTCGGCGAGGGTACCCCGGTGGTGTTGGTGCACGGTCTGGGGCTGGACACCCGGATGTGGGACGACCAGATCGACGCGCTGCGGTCGATCGCGACCGTCATCCGCTACGACGCCCGGGGCTTCGGTCGTTCGCTTCGGCTCGACAATGTCACCGAATACACCAACTCGTCCGACCTGTGGGCGCTGCTCGATCACGTCTCGGTGGAGTCCGCCGTCCTCGTCGGGCTCTCGATGGGCGGCGGCATCGTGCTCGAGGCCATTGTGGAGCGACCGGAGCGGGTGCGAGCGATGGTGCTGCTCGACCCGTACCTGGACGGGGTGCCGTGGGACGACGAGTCGGCCAGAGGCATGCGGGCGATCCGCGACGGGGTTCGGGAGGGCGGGCTGCCGGCGGCCAAGGCCGCGTGGCTGCGGCACGGATTCTTCGCGCCCGCGTTGCGGCGCCCGGACTTGGCTCGACGCCTCGCGGCGATGACCGACGACTATTCGGGCGTGCACTGGACTGATCACGATCCACACGGCCCGCACCCGGAGGTTCGCGGCCGCCTGGCCACCATTACGGTGCCGACCACGGTGGTCGTCGGCGCGCTCGACGTGCCGTGCTTCCACGACATGGCCGACATTCTGGCCGCGGAGATCGCCACGTCCCGCAAGATCGTCGTACCCAACGCCGGCCACATGGTGAACATGGAGGCGCCGGACGCGGTGAACGACGTGCTGTCCGAGGTGGTTCGCGCCGCCCAGTGAAAGACGCCGCGTGGCCGCGGACGTCCGCGTGGCCAACGGCGTTCCAAACCAAGACGGGTACGCCCGGTTGAGCGCCACCGCCTGCCGGACGACATACTTGACGCTTCGTGACTTGCCGTCTTTCGTGACCGGGCGTGCCGCGCCCGTGAGAACCGTTTGTGGAGGCCGTTGCCATGGCGCAACTTCCGCTGTTCCCGACCGCGCTCGTGGGCAGCTTCGCCCAGCCGGAATGGCTGATCGACCGGGCGAAGCTCGCCGGACGTTTCCCGCCCCGGGTGCGCGCCCGCGAGTTGTGGCGGATCGCGCCGGAGCATCTCGCGCGTGCCCAGGACGACGCGACGCTGCTCGCGATCCGGGCCCAGGAAGACGCTGGTCTCGACATTCTGACCGATGGCGAGATCCGGCGAGAGAGCTATTCCAACCACTTCGCGACCGCGTTGCGCGGCCTCGACCTCGACAATCCGGGTGAAGCGCTGGACCGCAGCGGCCATCCGAACCCAGTGCCACGCGTGGTCGGCCCGATCATCCGCCCCGAACCGGTCGAGGTGGGCGACGTCCGGTTCCTGCGTACCCACACGGAACGCACCATCAAGGTCACCGTGCCCGGTCCGTTCACCATGTCGCAGCAGGCACAGGACGACTACTACGGCGATGCGGAGAAGCTCGCGTTTGCCTACGCGGACGCCGTCAACGCGGAAGTGCGCGACCTGTTCGCGGCGGGCGCGGATGTCGTACAGCTGGATGAGCCCTACCTTCAGGCTCGCCCGGAACCGGCGCGCCGCTACGGGCTGAAGGCGCTCAATCGCGCCCTGGCCGGCGTGGAAGGTACGACCGCGGTGCACGTGTGCTTCGGATACGCCGCGATCATCCACGACCGCCCGTCCGGCTACTCGTTCCTGCCGGAGCTTGCCGACTGCACGTGTGATCAGGTCTCCATCGAGACGGCGCAGTCCAAACTCGACACGGCCGTGCTGACGCACTTGACGGGTAAGACGATCATCCTCGGCGTCATCGATCTCTCCGACCACGCGGTCGAATCGGTCGATACGGTTGCCGAGCGGGTCCGGCGCGCACTGCCGTACGTCGCCGCCGAGAACGTCATTATCTCGACCGACTGCGGCATGAAATACCTCCCATGGGAGTCGGCGGTCGGCAAGATGCGCGCGATGGTCGGTGCCGCCAAGACACTGCGCGCGGAGTTCGGCGCGTAACTCAATGGCAGGCGGCTGCGATCGCTCGCATCGCGTCAGCAGCGGTACGGGTTGGTCTGATCGCCGTACGTGACCGTGACGTGCGAGATCCTCGTGGTGTCCATGCTTGTCGCGGCATCCGTCTGGAACAGCGTGACCACGGTCCCGCCGTCGCCGAGTACGCGTGCCAGCGTCCTCGACGTGAACACCACGATCTCGCACTTGGTCGCCTCGTCGCCGACCACCAGCCGCGGCGCACTCGCCGTGGCATCGGGCGGCAGATCGTTGCGTACCAACGCCTCGGCGTCTGCCAGCCGACGTGGCGAGATGGTGGCGAGGTAGCCGGTGACGCGCTGCCGGCCGTCCGTGATCAACGTGGCGTATCCCGGCGCGTGCCCAGCGCGCCAGACGGACGCCGTGGCGCCAAGCCCGGTGAGCGCGGGCGCCGACTCGCCGCGGGGGAGCGGTGTCGCGTCAATGCCTCGCGGCGACCCAGCGTCGCAGCCCGCCGCCGCAAAGGTCGCCGCGAATGTCGCCAGCATGGCCATGAGTGTCACCAGGCCGGCGAGCACCGCGCGGCCGCATCCTCGCACCGGCGCTCCGGTCTTCAGCGGATCAGCTGAGGCGAGCCTCGGCGATCGTCGGCTGGAACAACTCCACTGGGTTGCCGGATGGATCCTCGACGAGCACTTGCCGTCCGCCCACTCCGTCGACGATGTCGCCGCGAAAGCGCGCGCCGGACGCCGCAAGCCGCCGCACCTCCGCGTCGATGTCATCCACCTCCACAGCGAACCGGTTCCAGCCGCCGGGCTGTGGCAGCGTGCCGTCCCGCATCGCCGCGCCACCGCCCGGGCCACCGCCCGGCGCGCTGAGCACCAGCCGCAGGTCACCGCGGGACAACATGGCGAACGACGGCGCCGGATGCATGACGACGTCGAAGCCCAGATCCGCGGTGTAGAACGCGATCGCCGCGTCGACGTCGTGCACGATGTACCGAACGCTCACAGATGCCATGCCGCGACTGTCGCACAAACCGTCGCGGCCGGCACCACGACCACGTCAGACCAGGTTCGGACCCTGCCTGCGTAGATCATCGACGCTGCCCATGGCGGTACGGAGATCGGCGAGCCACTGGTCCGCGTGCTCGCCAACCAGCCGCACGCACCATGCCAAAGCCTCGGATCGGGTCCGTGCGACGCCCGCGTCGACGAGCGTGTCGAGCACACGACGTTCGGGCTGGCGCAGTCGGGTCATGACCGGTGCCGAGTGCGTGGTGAACAGCTGCCGGGTCCCGCCACAGTCGACCCCCCAGGCCATCTTTCGCTGGTACCGGTGCTCGATCTGCCGCGCGACGCGAATGCGCTGGTCGCGCGTCTCCTCACGGAATCCGCTGATGCGGCCGGCCTCGGCGGACGCGACGTCGGCCGCGGAGGCTCCCTCGGCGAGCGTCGGAGCGGGCAGGCGACCGATGACCAGGATCTCGTCGCGATCGATGACGATGTCCGGCGGTCCGGTAAACATGCCGTCCGGCAGGATGCCGGAGATCCAGGCGGTGGCGTCGTCGGTCGGCACCGAATCGCCCCGGTTGGCGTGTCTGATCATCATGACCAGCTCCCTTGCCGTGTTGGCACCTAGTGGTGCCGTCGTCATCGCACCCACCGGTGCTAATTACAGAATTACACTGTTACACCGCTGGATGCGAGCTGCAAGGGCGTCAGTTCTGTTCAGCTACCAGCGAATGCCGCGCGGTGGGCCTGTGGGTTCATTGCCCGATTTATGATCGTTTGATGGTGCACCGAGTCCGGTGGATCTATCCGTCGGTTGTCCTCGCCTTCGGTGCGGTTTACTGGCTCTTCCCCCGGACGCACCCGTACGTCGTCGGCCTGGTCGCGCTCGCGAGCGTGCTGGCCGTCGGGTACGGCATCCGCACCCACGCGCCGCGGCGCGCCAACGC